>NZ_JASCQN010000028.1:0-32900 GCF_030010475.1 Halomonas kalidii
CGGCAACTACCTGCACTACGGGGTGCGCGAGTTCGGCATGGGCGCGATCATGAACGGCATCGCCCTGCACGGCGGCTTCGTGCCCTACGGCGCCACCTTCCTGATCTTCATGGAGTACATGCGCAACGCCGTGCGCATGGCCGCGCTGATGGGCACCCGGGCGATCTACGTCTTCACCCACGACTCCATCGGCCTGGGCGAGGACGGCCCCACCCACCAGCCCATCGAGCAGCTCACCACCCTGCGCGCGACGCCCAACCTCGCCACCTGGCGCCCCTGCGACGCCGTGGAGACCGCCGCCGCCTGGGATGCCGCCCTCAAGCGCCAGGCCGGCCCCACCGCCCTGGTGCTGTCGCGCCAGACCCTGCCTCACCAGGCCCGCGACAAGCAGCAGCTGGCCAATATCCAGCGCGGCGGCTACGTGCTGAAGGACGGCGACGGCACCCCCGAGCTGATCCTGATCGCCACCGGCGCCGAGGTCGGCCTGGCCATGGACGCCGCCGCCGAGCTCGCGCAGGCCGGCCGTGCGGTGCGCGTGGTGTCGATGCCGTCCACCGACCGCTTCGACGCCCAGGACGCCGAGTACCGCGAGCGCGTGCTGCCGAGGGCGGTGACCGCGCGGCTCGCCATCGAGGCCGGCCACGTCGACGCCTGGTACAAGTACGTGGGCCTCGACGGCCGGGTGGTCGGCATGACCACCTACGGCGAGTCGGCCCCGGCCGGCGACCTGTTCAAGCACTTCGGCTTCACCGTCGGCAACGTCGTCAAGCAGGCCAACGAGCTGCTCGACGCCTGATCGCGGACAGCCGGTAATGAAGAAAGGGCACGGCCGCCAGGCCGTGCCCTTTTCATGTTTCCGGACCTTGCCTCAGGCGATGGTGACGTCCTTCGACAGGTAGACGTCCTGGATGGCATTGAGCAGTTCGACGCCCTCGGCCATGGGCTTCTGGAACGCCTTGCGCCCGGAGATCAGCCCCATGCCGCCGGCACGCTTGTTGATCACTGCGGTGCGCACCGCCTGGGTCAGGTCGCCGGCACCGCTGGAGGCCCCCCCCGAATTGATCAGCCCGGCGCGCCCCATGTAACAGTTGGCCACCTGGTAGCGGGCCAGGTCGATGGGGTGGTCCGAGGTCAGCTCGCTGTAGACCTTGTCGTGAGTGTGGCCGAAGCCGATGGCACGATAGCCGCCATTGGTCTCGGGCAGCTTCTGCTTGACGATATCGGCCTTGATGGTGGCGGCCATGTGGATCGCCTGGCCGGTGAGGTCCGAGGCGACGTGATAGTCGGTGCCATCCTTCTTGAAGGCCGGGTTGCGCAGGTAGGACCACAGCACCGTGACCATGCCCAGTTCGTGGGCGCGCTCGAAGGCCTCGCTGACCTCCATGATCTGGCGACGGCTCTCCGGCGAACCGTAGTAGATGGTCGCCCCCACCGCCACGCAGCCCATCTCGAAGGCCTGCTCGACCTGGGCGAACAGCGTCTGGTCGTATACCGCCGGGTAGGTCAGGGTCTCGTTGTGGTTGAGCTTGAGCAGCATCGGGATCCGGTGGGCGTAGCGCCGCGCCACCGAGGCGAGCCCGCCCAGGGTCGAGGCCACGGCGTTGCAGCCCCCCTCGATCGCCAGCTCGACGATGTTGGCCGGGTCGAAATAGATCGGATTGGGGGCGAAGGAGGCCCCGGCCGAGTGCTCGATGCCCTGGTCCACCGGCAGGATGCTGAGGTAGCCGGTGCCGGCCAGCCGGCCATGGTCGAACAGCGCCTGCATGTTGCGCAGGACATTGGGCCGGCGGTCGCTGTCGGCCATCACCCGGTCGATGAAGTCCGCCCCGGGCAGGTGGAGGCGCTCTTGCGGGAAGCCGGTGCAGACGTGGCCGAGCAGGTCGTCGGCCTCGTCGCCCAGCAGCTTGGCGATATCGGTCATGTCGTTCCTCTCCTTGGGTCATCGAAGACGCTATTCCCAGCGTAGTGTAGGACCCTACCGAGCGGATGCCGACCTTGCAAACGGGAGCGCCCACCCGCGTGGAGTGGGCGCTCGACGGCTAGCGGTCGCTCAGGCCGCCTGGATCTCGATGCGCCGAGTCCGGTGGGAATCCTTCTTCGGCAGCACCAGATGGAGGACGCCGTTGTCGACGCGCGCTTCGATGGCGTCGCCGTCGATCTCGTGGCTCAGCGTGAAGCGGCGCGCGAAGCGCTGTGCCCGCACCTCGGCATAGGTCGCGGAGATGCCTTCGGGCATGTCGACCTGGATCTCGCCCTCGAGGCTCAACACATTGTTGTCCACCTCGATACTCAGCGACTCCCGTTTCACCCCCGGCAGATCGGCCAACAGATGCAGGGCATTGCCCTCCTCGTAGATGTCCACCGGCGGCAGCATGGCGGGTTCGCGCTGCTCGGGGGTGGTAAGCTCCCGAGTTTCTTCACGTTTGGTGACATCACTCATGACAGATCACCTCCTTATCTCTCTCGCGTCATGCCGCCTTGATCTCGATACGCCGCGGCTTGAGTTCCTCGCGTTTGGGCAAGTGAATCTCGAAGATCCCGTCGTGGAAACGCGCCTCGGAGAGGTCGGCATCCAGTCCCTCGGGCAGCGCGATGGAGCGGGCAAACTCGCCGTCGAATCGCTCGCGACGGAAGTAGGGACGCCGACTCTCGCCTTCCGATTCGGGCGGCAGCGCCTCGCGCTTGCCCCGCAGGGTCAGCACATTGTCCTGGAGGCTGATCTCGAGGTCGTGGGGTGAAAGCCCCGCGGCAAACACATAGACACGCACCGCGTCGTCGGTGCGACCGACATTGATCATCGGATAGCTGCCCCGCGGTACCGCACGGATATCCGCGACGCCACCTTCCGGCAAGAACTCGTCCATCAGTTGCCGGAACCAGTCCAGCCCCTGGAACGGGCCGGTATCGAAACGCCTGAGATCGTCGAACATAGCAACCACCTCCTGCTGAAGACAGGTTGTCGGAAGGGGCCATGCCGGGGCCGACAAGGCCCCCGTAATCTGCAACATAGGAACGCTCGGTGGCGTTTCAAGTGCCTCCCGAGCAAATTTTTCCGCCCCCTCCACGGAGCCCGACACCGCTCGCGGCGTGACGAGCGCGTCATGGCCGATGCCGAGTTTCGCGGCTCGACCAGTGGGCCTGCCGGCCGGAAATGCGCTAGAATCGCCGGTTCGTGTTTCACGGCTCCGGGAGACTCCGCCACCACCATGGCCCATCGTATCGCCATCAACGGTTACGGCCGCATCGGCCAGTGCGTGCTGCGCGCGCTCGTCGAACGCATCGAGCCGGAGCGTGAGCCGGAACTCGAACTCGTGGCGATCAACGAGCTCTCCGACCTGGCCACCATCGCCTACCTGACCCGCTACGACACCACCCATGGCCGCTTCCCCGGCCGGGTGGAGGTCGAGGGCGACCAGCTGGTGGTCAACGGCCGGGCGATCCGCCTGCTCTCCGAGTCCGACCCCACGAAACTGCCCTGGGCCGAGCTCGGCATCGATCTGGTGCTCGAGTGCTCGGGCAGCTTCAAGGACCGCGCCACCGCCGAACGTCACCTGGCGGCCGGCGCCGGCCGGCTGCTGTTCTCCCAGCCGGCGGAGAGCGACGTCGACGCCACCATCGTTACCGGTATCAACGATCACGAGCTCGAGCCTGGCCACCGCATCGTCTCGGCGGCCTCCTGTACCACCAACTGCCTGGTGCCGGTGCTCACCGTGCTCGACGAGGCGCTGGGGGTGGAGCACGGCGTGACCACCACCGTGCACTCGGCGATGAACGACCAGCCGGTGATCGACGCCTACCACCACACCGACCTGCGCCTGACCCGCTCGGCGATGCACTCCATCGTGCCGGTGGACACCAGCCTGGCACGCGGCATCAATCGCCTGATGCCGCACCTGGCCGGGCGCTTCGAGTGCCTGCACATGCGCGTGCCGACCATCAATGTCTCGGCCATGGACCTGTCGATCTGCGTGCGGCGCGACACCAGCGCCGCCGAGGTCAACACCCTGCTGCACACCGCGAGCCGCGGGCGGCTGGCCGGGCTGCTCGGCTATACCGAGGAGCCCATGGCCTCCATCGACTTCAACCACGATCCACGCTCCGGTATCGTGGACGCCACCCAGACCCGGGTGGCGGGAGACCGCCTGATCAAGCTGCTGTGCTGGTTCGACAACGAGTGGGGCTTCGCCAACCGCATGCTCGACGTGAGCCGGCGCCTGGCCGCCATGCCCCCGGCCGCCCCATGATTCTGCTTCGATGACCCTGCTTCGGTTTCTCCAGATGAGGAAGACGCCCCGATGAACGTGCACAAGATGACCGACCTCGACCTCAGCGGCCAGCGCGTGCTGATCCGCGAGGACCTGAACGTGCCCGTCAAGCACGGCAAGGTGACCAGCGACGCCCGCCTGCGCGCCGCGCTGCCGACCATCCAGGCGGCCCAGGACGCCGGCGCCAAGGTGATGCTGATGAGCCATCTGGGCCGCCCCACCGAGGGCGAGCCGGCCGAGGAGTTCTCGCTGGCCCCGGTGGCCGAGCACCTCGGCGAACTGCTCGGTCGCCCGGTCACCCTGGTCAGGGACTACCTGGGCGCCGCCCTGGACCTGGCCGACGGCGAGGTGGTGCTGCTCGAGAACGTGCGCTTCAACGCGGGCGAGAAGAAGGACGACGAGACGCTGGCGAAGCAGTACGCCGCGCTGTGCGACGTCTTCGTGATGGACGCCTTCGGCACCGCCCACCGCGCCCAGGCCTCCACCCATGGCGTCGCGCGCTTCGCGCCCACCGCCTGCGCCGGCCCGCTGCTCGCCGCCGAGCTCGACGCTCTGGAGCAGGCCCTCGCCGCCCCCAGGCGCCCGATGACCGCCATCGTCGGTGGCTCCAAGGTCTCCACCAAGCTCGAGGTGCTCAATGCGCTCTCCGAGAAGTGCGACCAGCTGATCGTCGGCGGCGGCATCGCCAACACCTTCATCGCCGCGGCCGGGCACAAGGTCGGCAAGTCGCTGCACGAGGCCGACCTGATCGACAAGGCCAGGGAGCTGATGGGGAGGGTCGAGATCCCGCTGCCCAGCGACGTGGTGGTGGCCACCGAGTTCTCCGAATCGGCCGACGCCGTGGTCAAGCCCGTCGATCAGGTGGGCGACGACGAGATGATCCTCGACATCGGTCCCGAAACCGCCGCGCGCCTGGCCGACCTGCTCAAGGATGCCGGCACCATCCTGTGGAACGGTCCGGTGGGCGTGTTCGAGATCGACCAGTTCGGCCGTGGCACCGAGGTGATCTCGAAGGCCATCGCCGAGAGCCCGGCGTTCTCCATCGCTGGCGGCGGCGACACCCTGGCGGCCATCGACAAGTACGGCATCGCCGACCGGGTCTCCTACATCTCCACCGGCGGCGGCGCCTTCCTCGAGTACGTCGAGGGCAAGCCCCTGCCGGCGGTGAAGGCCCTCGAAGACGCCGCCGCTCGCTGAGACACCACAAGCCCCGCCCCATTCGGCGTGGCCCCGGCCGCGCCGTCATTGCGAAGACACAGACAGGACACTTCATGGCACTGATCAGCATGCGCCAGATGCTCGACCACGCCGCCGAGCGCGGCTACGGCATCCCGGCCTTCAACGTCAACAACCTCGAGCAGATGCGCGCCATCATGGAAGCCGCCGACGCGACCGACTCGCCGGTCATCGTCCAGGCCTCCGCCGGGGCCCGCAAGTACGCCGGGGCTCCCTTCCTGCGCCACTTGATCCTGGCCGCCGTTGAGGAGTTTCCGCACATCCCGGTGGTGATGCACCAGGACCACGGCACCAGCCCGGCGGTCTGCCAGCGCTCCATCCAGCTCGGCTTCTCCTCGGTGATGATGGACGGCTCGCTGGGCGAGGATGGCAAGACGCCCATGGACTACGACTACAACGTCGACGTCACCCGCCGCACCGTCGAGATGGCCCACGCCTGCGGCGTCTCGGTGGAGGGCGAGCTGGGCTGCCTCGGCAGCCTGGAGACCGGCATGGCCGGCGAGGAAGACGGCATCGGCGCCGAGGGCAAGCTCGACATGGAGCAGCTGCTCACCGACCCCGAAGAGGCCGCCGACTTCGTCAAGGCGACCGGGGTGGACGCCCTGGCCATCGCCATCGGCACCAGCCACGGCGCCTACAAGTTCACCAAGCCGCCCACCGGCGATACCCTCTCCATCCGGCGCATCAAGGAGATCCACGAGCGCATCCCCGACACCCACCTGGTGATGCACGGCTCCTCCTCGGTACCCCAGGAGTGGCTGGAGATCATCAACGAATTCGGCGGCGAGATTCCCGAGACCTACGGCGTGCCGGTCGAGGAGATCGTCGAGGGCATCAAGCACGGCGTGCGCAAGGTCAACATCGACACCGACCTGCGGCTGGCCTCCACCGGCGCGGTGCGTCGCTTCCTGGCCCAGAACCCCGCCGAGTTCGACCCGCGCAAGTACCTCAAGGAGACCGTGGCCGCCATGCGCGACGTCTGCATCGCGCGCTACGAGGCCTTCGGCACCGCCGGTAACGCCTCGAGGATCAAGCCGATCAGCCTCGAGGCGATGTTCGAGCGCTACGCGCGCGGCGAGCTGGATCCCAAGGTGAAGTGATCCCCTCGCGCAGCGGATATCGGGCGGCCAGATGGCCGCCCTTTTCGTGGCTGGCTGCCAGGCCAGGAAACTCGACCAGGAGCCTCAGATGAGCGGACGCATCAAGCCCCATCGCCTCGAGGCCCTGCGCCGCCGCTGCAGCAGGCGGGCACGAAAAAAAACCGCCACCGGCAGGGCCGGAGGCGGTCGAGGCGGCTGACGCCAGCGACGTCAGCCGATGGGAGAACCCGCTGCCCCTCCCTGGGCAGCGTCAGGGCTTACCAACCCTGGCCTTCATCATCCTCTTCTTCCCACTCTTCCTCTTCATTCTCTTCTTCGTACTCGAACTCTTCCTCTTCATTCTCCTCTTCGTACTCGAACTCTTGCTCCTCGTTCTCGTACTCGGTGGTGGTATCGAGGCCAGCACCTGCCTCGGCATTACCGCCAGTATTCGGAGCAGGCTCTTCCTGCGGAACGCCTTCCTGTTCCTCTTCCTCATGGAAGTCGGCAAAGGCCAACGGGCTGGCAGCCAGGCCGAAAGTGATACCGACGATACCGAGTTTCTTGAGGAATTCCTTGGACATCATGTTCGCACCTCCAATGGAGTCTGAACGTGAGTTTCCTTGTGAAGCCTGAGGCTTCGCGCGTCATGCCGGTGAGGAGCCGATTGCCACTTGGCGTGTCTGAGGTCTCGGCCGGCATGTCTTGCTCGCCCTGACAGGTGCAGAGAGCGGGCCAAGGTGGCGACAACATCAAATAAAAAACCTTAAAATCAATTAATTATAAAACATCCAGGCATCCGGCATGACAGCCGAGCCCCGCTGAACGAGTGGTGATATCTGACACATGGGTCCCGGGCGCACACCGCGCGGGAGAGGAGCCTCTCTGTCGCGGGTCCGAGAAAGCGCTACCCTCATCGGGACACGACGACGATCCGGAGACGCCATGGAATTCCCGGTCCGCCTGCCGCCCTGGCCAGCCCCGGCCATACCGCTCCCTGCCCCGCTCGCCGCGAGCGCCATATGATGGCGGACCTGTCGCTCGGCATGGCGCTGCCGCTGTTCGCCGTGTGCGCCATGGTGATTGCCGTGGCGGGGACCCGCCTGACCGGGATCGTCGACGAGCTGGCGGACCGTACCGGCCTCGGCGAAGCCATCGCCGGCGGTGTGCTGCTGGGCATGACTACCTCGCTTTCGGGCATGGTGGTATCGGTCTCGGCGGCGCTTGCCGATCGCCCGACCCTGGCGATGAGCAACGCCCTGGGCGGCATCGCCGTGCAGACCCTGTTCCTGACCATCGCCGACCTCACCTACCGACGTGCCAACCTGGAGCATGCCGCCGCCTCCCTGGGTAACCTGCTCCAGGGCGGCCTGCTGATCTGCCTGCTCTCCCTGGTGCTGGTGGGGCGTTTCGCCCCGGACTGGACCCTATGGCAGGTGCACCCCGTCACCCCGCTGCTGCTGATCGGCTACCTGTTCGGCCTGCGCCTGGTGGATCGCAGCCGCGACCATCCGATGTGGCTCCCCGCCCAGACCCGGGAGACCCAAGCCGACGTACCCGATCCACGGGCCGAGCGGCGCTCGGCGCTGCGCCTGTGGACCGGCTTCGCACTGCTCGCGACCTTGCTCGGCGTGGGCGGCTGGTTGCTCGAGCGCAGCGCCTCGGTGATCGCCGAGCAGACCACTCTCGGCCAGTCGGTGGTGGGGGCCCTGATGACCGCCGTGGTGACCTCGTTGCCCGAGCTGGTGACCTCGGTGGCGGCAGTGCGCCGCGGCGCCCTGACCCTGGCGGTCGCCGGCATCATCGGCGGCAACGCCTTCGATGTCCTGTTCGTCGCCGCCGCGGACATCGCCTACCGCGGCGGCTCGGTGTATCACGCCATCCCCGACCGGGTGGCGCTGTGGGTCGTTCTGTCGCTGCTGATGACCGGCATCCTGCTGGTGGGCATGCTCCATCGCCAGCGCCGGGGGCCGGCCCGCATCGGCTTCGAGAGCGTCGGCATCATCGCCTGCTACCTGGTCGGGGCCCTGGCCCTGCTGCTCGCCCCCTGAGCCCGGGATTTGCCCGAAGGGCCGACTGCGACTAGGATGGGAACGTTCCCATCTGAATCTCCTGGCATCATGACGACGCTATTTCCACGACGAGCCACCATCCTCGAGGTCGCCAGGGCCGCCGGCGCCTCCAAGACCAGTGTGTCGCGCTACTTCGGTGGCGAGCGCGAGCGGCTCTCCCGGGAACTGCAGGGCCGCATCGCCGAGGCCGCCCGACGTCTGGGTTACCGACCCAACCAGATGGCCCGGGGACTCAAGGGCGGTCGCTCGCGGCTGATCGGCATGCTGGTGGCGGACATTCGCAACCCCTTCTCGGTGGCGGTGATGCACGGCGTGGAGCAGGCCTGTCGCGAGCAGGGCCTGTCGCTGCTGGTCTGCAACACCGACAACGACCCGGCCCAGGAGCGGGACCATCTGGCGCTGCTCGCCGCCTACCGGGTCGAGGGGCTGGTGGTCAACGCCGCCGGCAGCCCGGACCGCGAGCTGCAGGGCCTGGTGGAGCAGGGCATTCCCCTGGTGCTGCTCGATCGCGAGCTGGGCGAGGTCGATGCCGAGGTGGTGGGGCTCGACAACGCCCGGGCCGTCGACCTGGCCCTGGACCACCTCCAGGGCCAGGGCTATCGAGAGCTGCTCTATGTGAGCGAACCACCGGAACAGGCCAGCCCCCGCCAAGCACGCCTGAGTCGCTTTCGGCAAGGCATCGAAGCGCGTGACCTCGACGGCACGGCGCACTGCCAGGCACTCGGTGACGGCGAGCCACTGCAACGCGCCATCGCCGACTTCCTGGCCCGTCCAGGCGAGGCCCCCAGGGCGCTGCTCTGTGGCAACGGCAACGCCACCCTGGCGGCGACCCGTGCCCTGCAGGCCCTCGATGCCCGACTCGGCGAGACGGGCCTGCTGGGCATCGACGAGCTCGACTGGTGCGCGCTGGTCGCCCCCGGCATCACCACCCTGGCCCAGCCCACCGAGGCGATCGGCCGCGCCGCGGTGGAGTGCCTGATGCGTCGCCGCGAGGCCGGTGACCCCACGACGCCGGCGCGCCGGGTGCATTTCCAGGCCAGCCTGATCCCGCGCGGCTCCACCCGACTCGGGTGATAACCACAACTCACAACGGAATGGTACCGTTCCTAGACACCGCGAGACCTACTATGACCGACACTTCAACACCCAGCCCCGAGATCCTTGCCTTCGGCGAGGCCATGACCATGTTCGTCGCCGAGGAGCCCGGCGAGCTGGCCGCCGTCGAGCACTTCCAGCGCCGCATCGCCGGCGCCGACACCAACGTCGCCATCGGCCTGGCCCGCCTGGGCTTCCATGTGGGCTGGCTGAGCCGGGTCGGCGACGACGGCTTCGGCACCTACATTCGCCGCGCCCTGGAGGCCGAGGGGCTGGACTGCCGCCACCTGCGCGTCGACCCCGATCACCCCACCGGCCTGGTGTTCAAGGAGTACGCCCTGGATGGCGTCGATCCCCACGTGGAGTACTTCCGCCGCGGCAGCGCCGCCAGCCACCTGGCACCAGTCGATGCCGCCGATGTCGACTTCTCGGCGCTGCGCCACCTGCACGCCACCGGCATCCCCCCGGCCCTCTCGCCGAGTTGCCGCGAACTGGCCGAGTCGATGCTCGAGCGGGCCCGCCAGGCCGGCGCCAGCCTCTCCTTCGACCCCAACCTGCGTCCCAGCCTGTGGAAGAACGAGGCCGAGATGCGCGACACCCTCAACGCCCTGGCGACACGCACCGACTGGGTGCTGCCGGGCCTCGCCGAGGGCCGCCTGCTGACCGGACGCGACACCCCCGAGGCGATCGCCGACTTCTACCTGGAGCGGGGGGCCAAGGCGGTGATCATCAAGCTGGGCCCGGAGGGCAGCTACTATCGGGGCAGCCTCGGCGGCGACGAGAGCTTCACCGTGCCCGGCGTGCCGGTGGCCGAGGTGGTGGACACCGTGGGGGCCGGCGACGGCTTCGCGGTGGGTGTGATCAGCGCCCTGCTCGATGGCCGCTCGCCCCGCGAGGCCCTGCGACGCGGCAACCTGATCGGGGCCCTGGCGGTCCGGGTGCGCGGCGACATGGAGGGGCTGCCCGAGCGCGTCCGCCTGAACGCACTGGAATCCACCCCGCAGTGAGGAGACCGACATGAAGAAGCGCATCCTGGCCTACGGCCGCCTGAACGCGGCCCAGCTGGCCCAGCTGTCCAGCGAGTTCGAGGTGCAGACCTTCCCGAGCCTCGAGTCGGCCGACGACCCGGCCTTCCGCGCCGCCCTGCCCGAGGCCCACGGCCTGATCGGCTCCAGCCTCAAGATCACCCCCGAGCTGCTCGACGAGGCGCCGAGGCTGGAGGCGATCGCCAGCATCTCGGTGGGCTACGACAACTACCCGGTCGAGGCGCTGACCCGGCGCGGCATCCTGCTCTGCAACACCCCGGACGTACTCACCGAGACCACCGCCGACACCGGCTTCGCGCTGATCATGGCCACCGCTCGCCGGGTGGTGGAACTGGCCGACTTCGTCAAGCGCGGCGACTGGCAGGCGAGCATCGGTCCCGAGCACTTCGGCAGCGACGTGCACGGCAAGACCCTCGGCCTGGTGGGCTGCGGGCGCATCGGCGCCGCCGTGGCCCGCCGCGGTGGCCTGGGCTTCGGCATGCGGGTGCTCTACAACGCCTCGCCCAAGCCGGCCCTCGAGGCGGAGCTGGGCGCCGAGCGCCGCGAGCTCGACGAGCTGCTCGCCGAGGCCGATTTCGTCTGCGTCACCGTGCCCCTCAGCGAGGCCACCCACCACCTGATCGGCGCCCACCAGCTCGCGCGCATGAAGCCCTCGGCGATCCTGGTCAATATCGCCCGCGGCCCGGTGGTCGACGAGGCGGCGTTGATCGAGGCCCTGGAGATGGGGCGCATCCGCGCCGCCGGCCTCGATGTCTACGAGCAGGAACCGCTGTCGCCGGAGTCGCCGCTGCCCCACATGCCCAATGTGGTGGCCCTGCCGCATATCGGCTCGGCGACCCACGAGACCCGCACCGCCATGGCCCAGCGGGCGGTGGACAACCTCGCCCTGGCGCTGCGCGGCGAGCGCCCCATCAGCCTGGTCAACGAAGACGCCTGGAGGCCCGCATGACCCCACCGCTCTGCCTGCTCTTCGACTCCGACGGTACCCTGGTCGACAGCGAGATCCTGCTCGCCGAGGTGATGGGGGAGATACTGCCGGCCTTCGGCCTGCCCTTCTCCGCCCGGCAGTACATGGCGGAATTTCGCGGCGTACGCTTCCGGACCATCATCGAGACCCTGGAAGCACGCCACGGCGCCCTGGTCGACGGGCACTTCCCGCTGATGGAGGACGAGATGCGCGGCCTGATGGAGCGGCGCATGCGCGCCGAGCTCCAGCCCATCGCCGGCATGCCGGCGGCCCTGGAGCTCCTGGCCGCCCATCCCAAGGCGGTGGTCTCCAACGGCCCCGAGCGCAAGATCCGCTGCGCCATGGAGAGCGCAGCCCTCGCGGCGCATTTCGGCGACAACCTGTTCAGCGCCTATACCCTGAACGTCTGGAAGCCCGACCCGGCGCTCTACCGCCAGGCCGCCACGGCGATGGGCCACCCCCCCGAGCGCTGCGTGGTGATCGACGACGCCGCGGTGGGGGTCGCCGCCGGGCTCGAGGCCGGCATGCATGTGGTACACCTCAACCACTTTCCCGAGGAGGAAGCGACGCCGGAAGGCGCCATCGCCATCCGCCACGCCAGCGAGTTGCCGGCGGTGGTGGCCAGGCTGCCCAGGTCGCAATGACAAGGCGTTCTTCGGCCCTATCATTGCGACCTAGGCAGGATTGCCTATATGTTGAACATATGGCACGTTGTGTGACAAATCATCGACATGAATCGCCATGACCGTTACACCGTCGAAGCGCCCCCCTAAGCCCGCCCGCCCCAGCGTGGTGGAGTACCTCGCCGAAGCCATCTTTTCCGGGCGCTACCAGCCCGGCGACTTCGTCCCCAAGGAGATCGACCTCTGTGAGCAGTTCGCCATCAATCGCTCGGCGGTGAGAAGCGACCTGCGCCAGTTGGTCGATGTCGGCATCATCGCGCGGATATCCGGCCACGGCTCCAAGGTGCGCGACTACGAGGAGTGGAACATCCTCGATCCATCGGTGACCGAGTGGATGACCCGCTATGCCTCACCCAACCCGCGCATCCAGCGCGAGATCCTGGCCTTCCGCCTGGACGTCGAGCCCTACGTGGCGATGACCGCGGCGAAGCGCGCCAAGGCGCGCGACCTGGTGGCCATCGAGGAGGCGCTCGAGGGCATGAACCGCTACCTGCATGCCGCGAGTACCGAGGAACGGCGCCTCTACAGCGACCATGACGTCGCCTTTCACGTGGCCATCTTCAAGGCCAGCCACAACATCGTCTGGGCACAGCTCTCGCATATCCTGCGCCCCTCGATCCACTTGCTGGTGGAGACCTCCAACGCCAGCACCGCCGACCCGGATGCCAGCTTCGAGCACCACCGCCGGGTGATGGAGGCGATTCGCGCCCGCCGCCCCCGCGAGGCCTTCCTGGCCGCCCGGGACGTGCTCCAGGGCACTGCCGAGGCGCTGGGCATCGAGCCCGGCGACGGCACGCTGGGCAGCTGGCTGGAGCCTGCCTAGCACGAGGCGCTACGCCACGAACGCCGGTGACGCCAGGCCCCGCACGCCCGGGCTGACGCGGAACAATCCTCCCGCCAGGGTTTCCTGGTCGCGCTCGACGGCCGCGGTGGTGATGTAGAGCTGGTCCAGCTCGGGGCCACCAAAGGTGCAGGACGTCACCCGCGAGGCCGGCAGGATCAGGGTTTCGTCCAGCGTCCCGTCGGGCCGAAAGCGGCTGACTCGCCCGCCGCCCCAGTGGGCGACCCACAGGCCACCTTCGGCGTCGCAGGTCATGCCGTCCGGGTACCCCTGGGTACCGGGGAAGCGCAGGTGCTCCCGCTTGTTGGAAAGCTCGCCCCGCGGCGAGAGATCGAAGGCATAGACGATGCCGGCTGCCGTATCGCTGTGATAGAGCGTCGTGCCGTCGGGGCTGACGGCGGGGCCGTTGGCGACGCCGTAACCGTCATCGACCTGGCGCAACGAAGCCCCTTCGAGGCAATACAGCACCCCCCGGCCCGGCTTGCCGCCGTTCATCGAGCCGAACCACAGCCGGCCGCGGCCATCGACGCTCGCATCGTTGAAGCGATTGCCCGCCGGCTCCTCGGGCGTGGCCCAGGCGCCGGCGATACGCGGGCCGTCATCGCCGAGGCGCAGGTGCACCAGACGTGAGGCGAGCCCGGCGATGAAACCATCACCGTCATCGCGAGACACCAGCCAGCAGCACGCCTCGTCGAGCGTCCAGCCGCGGGTCCTGCCGCTGGCGAAGTCATGCACATTCAGGTTACGCCCCAGGATATCGACGAACAGCAGTTGGCCGGCCTCCCCTCGCTCGGGACACCATAGCGGGCCCTCCCCCAGCTGCGCCCTGCCCCGCCATACGCACTGGATCATCGAGCCATCGACCAGGCGCCGCTCTCCTTCTAGCCGGCTCAATGCGAGTGCCTCGGCACTTCGGCGCCGCGACACCCGACCAGGAAGTCGAAGTCACAGCCCTCGTCGGCCTGCAGCACCCGCTCGATGTAGAGCTGGCGGTAGCCGCCATCGCTGGCGATCCGGCGCGACCCGGCGGTGGGATCGCTCTCGGCCAGGCGCGTCTCGAGCTCGGCAGCGCCGATGTCCAGGTGCAGGATGCCGGCATTGCAGTCGAGCTCGATCCAGTCGCCGTCGCGCACCGCGGCGAGCGGCCCGCCGGCGGCGGCCTCGGGGGCCACGTGCAGCACCACGGTACCGTAGGCGGTGCCGCTCATGCGGGCATCGGAGATGCGCACCATATCGGTCACGCCCTGTTCGAGCAGCTTCGCCGGCAGCCCCATGTTGCCGACCTCGGCCATGCCGTGATAGCCGCGCGGCCCGCAGTTCTTCATCACCAGTACGCTGCTGGCATCGACCGCGAGAGCGGGATCGTTGATACGCGCCTTGTAGTCGTCGAAATCCTCGAACACCACCGCCCGGCCGCGATGGGTCATCAGCTCGGGGCTCGCCGCCGAGGGCTTGAGCACCGCCCCGCGCGGCGCCAGGTTGCCGCGCAGCACGCACATGCCGCCATCCTCGCGCAGCGGATTGTCCAGCGGGCGAATCACCTCGTCGTTGTAGAGCGGGGCGTCCTTGACGTTGTCCCACAACGTCCTGCCGTTGACCGTCAGCGCCTCCTTGTGCGGCAGGCGGTCGGCCTCGCCCAGCCGGCGCAGCACCGCGGGCAGCCCGCCGGCATAGTAGAACTCCTCCATCAGGAAGCGCCCCGACGGCTGCAGGTCGACGATGGTCGGCGTGCCGCGGCCGATTCGGCTCCAGTCGTCGAGGTCGAGCTCGACGCCGATGCGCCCGGCGATGGCCTTGAGGTGAATCACGGCGTTGGTCGAGCCACCGATGGCGGCATTGGTGCGGATGGCATTCTCGAAGGCCTGCTTGGTGAGTACCTTGGAGAGGCGCAGGTCCTCATCGACCATCTCGACGATGCGGTTGCCGGAGAGGTGCGCCAGCACGAAGCGCCGGGAATCCACCGCGGGAATCGCGGCATTATGCGGTAATGAAACGCCCAGCGCCTCGGCCATGCAGGCCATGGTCGAGGCGGTACCCATGGTGTTGCAGGTACCCGCCGAGCGCGACATGCCGGCCTCGGCGGCCATGAAGTCGTGGATCGAGATCTTGCCCGCCTTGACCTGCTCGGAGAGCTGCCAGACCACGGTGCCCGAACCGATGTCCTTGCCCTCGTGCTTGCCGTTGAGCATCGGCCCGCCGGTGACCACGATGGTCGGAATATCGCAGCTCGCCGCCCCCATCAGCAGCGCCGGCGTGGTCTTGTCGCAACCCACCAGCAGCACCACCGCATCCAGCGGGTTGCCGCGGATCGACTCCTCCACGTCCATGCTCGCCAGGTTGCGGGTGAACATCGCGGTGGGCCGCAGCAGCGACTCGCCGTTGGAGAACACCGGAAACTCCACCGGATAGCCGCCCGCTTCGAGCACCCCCTTCTTGACGTGCTCGGCCAGCTTGCGGAAATGCGCGTTGCAGGGCGTGAGCTCCGACCAGGTGTTGCAGATGCCGATGATCGGCTTGCCTTCGAACTCGTGGTCCGGAATGCCCTGGTTCTTCATCCAGCTGCGGTACATGAAGCCGTTCTTGTCGGCGGTGCCGAACCACTGGGCGCTGCGCAAGGGACGCTTGCGGTCGGTCATACGAGGTCTCCTGAAACCGAAGGATCATGCACGCTGGCGTCGGGTCTGCTTCCAGCGGTCGAACATCACCGCCAGCAACAGGATCGCGCCGCGTACCAGGTACTGATAGAAAGTGGGCACGTTGAGCAGGCCCATGGCGTTCTGCACGCAGCCCATGATCAGCACGCCGACCAGCACGCCGGTGATGGTGGCCACGCCGCCCGAGAGCGCCACGCCGCCCAGCACGCAGGCCGAGATCACCGCCAGCTCCAACCCCATCGAGGTGTTGGGATCGCCGAGTCCCATGCGCGAGGTGAGCAGCACGCCGGCGATACCGGCCACCACGCCCTGCAGGCCGAACACGATGATCTTGAGGCGGCGCACGTTGACCCCGGCCAGCGCCGCCGCCTCGGCATTGCCGCCGGTGGCGAGCACGTTGCGCCCGAAGGCGGTCATGTTGAGCAGTACGCCGAAGATCACGAAGCAGACGATCATGGTCCACACCGGCAGGGTCAGCCCGAGGAAGGAGGCACTGCCGAGGTCGAAGAACTCGGGAACGGTGATCATCACCGCATCGCCGCCGGACGTGATGTAGGCCAGGCCGCGCACGAACTCCATGGCGGCGAGCGTGGCGATCAACGAATTGATGCCGAATTTCGCCACCACGAAGCCGTTGAAGGCCCCCACGGCGCCACCGGCGGCCACCCCGCCGAGTACGCCGATCACCACGCTGCCCGAGGTCGAGGTGACCACGGCGGCGACGACACCGGCGAAGGCGACGATGGAGGCTACCGACAGGTCGACCTCGCCCAGCGCCAGCACCATCATCATGGTGGTGGCGATGGTGCCGATCAGCGTGATCGAGAGCAGCAGGCCGACCATGTTGCGGCCGGTGAGAAAACCGGGAATGAATACGGCCAGCGCCACGAACAGAATCAGGAAGATGGCGATCAGGCCGGAGGTATCGAGCAGGGTGCGCAGCGGCTTGGGCAGCCCCTGGCGCGGGGGCACCGCAGCCGTGCTGCCCTCTCCCCCAGCGAGTTTGTGGGTCGTCATGTCGAATCTCTCTTCATTGGACTTGTCGGTAGAGTCAGGCGGGTAGCGCCAGCCCCAGCAGGCGCTGCTGGGTGGCCTCGGCGCGCGGCACGATGTCGATCAGCCCACCGTCGCGCATCACGCCGATGCGATCGCAGATGGAGCTCACCTCGGCCAGGTCGCTGGAGATCACCACCACGCTCTTGCCCTGCTCGGTCAGCTCGAAGAGCAGGGTGTAGATATCGCGGCGGGCGCCCACGTCGATGCCGCGGGTGGGCTCGTCCACCACGAACAGATCGATCTCCTCGGCCAGCCAGCGGGCCAGTATCACCTTCTGCTGGTTGCCGCCCGACAGGGTGCCGATACGGGTGCGCGGGCCCGGGGTCTTGATGCTGAGCCGCCGGATGTAGTCCTCGGCGTTGGCCCGCTCGCGGCGCGGGTCGCGCAGCAGCCCCCAGCGCCTGAAGAAGCGCCGGCAGCTGATGTTGAGGTTGTCGGCGACGCTGGCGACCGGAAAGATGCCCTGCGACTTGCGATCCTCGGGGCACATGGCGATGCCCACGCGGATCGCCTCTCCGGGGCTGGCGAAGCGCCGCGCCTCGCCCTGGAAGCGCACCTCGCCTGCCGTGGCGGTCTCGGCGCCGCACACCAGCCGCATCAGTTCGCTGCGCCCCGCACCGACCAGGCCGAACAGGCCGAAGACCTCGCCGCGCCTCACCGCGAGACTGACCGGCGCCCTGAGCCCCTTGCCCTCGAGCCCGGCGATCTCGAGCATCACCTCGCCCCGCTCGCGCTCGCGGTAGCCGTAGACGTCCTCGATATCGCGGCCGACCATCTCGCTGACCAGGGTGTCGTGATCCAGCGCATCGAGGCTGTCGTGGGTGCGAATGTGCCGGCCGTCGCGAAACACGGTGACGGCGTCGCACATGTCGAACACCTCCTCCATGCGGTGGGTGACGTAGAGCACCACGCGCCCCTCGTCACGCAGGCGCGTGACGATGCGCTTGAGCTGACGCGTCTCCTGCACCGACAGGCTGCTGGTGGGCTCGTCGAAGGCGATGATGCGCGCATCGCGCAGCAGCGCGCGGCCGATCTCGATCATCTGCTGCTGGCCGATGGAGAGGTCGCGCACCTTGGTCGAAGGGTGAATGTTCCCTTCACCGAGCTCCTCGAGCATGCGCATCGCCCGCTCACGCAGCCGCCGCCGGTCGATGAAGCCATGATGGGCCGGCAGCTGGCCGAGCAGGAGGTTCTCGGCCACCGACATGTTGGGCGCCAGCGTCAGCTCCTGGTAGATGATCGCGATGCCCTGGCCGAGTGCCTCGCGGGCGTTGGCGAACACATGGCGCTCGCCATCGATCCACAGCGCCCCTTCGCTGACCCGGTTGACGCCGCTGAGCACCTTGAGCAGGGTCGACTTGCCGGCACCGTTCTCGCCCATCAGGGCATGCACCTGGCCGGCGTGGGCACCGAAGCTGACCTTGTCCAGCGCGCGCACGCCGGGGAAGACCACGCTGATGCCGTCGAATCGAAGATAGGGTTCCGTCATGTCACTCCTCCGGTCACCGTGATCCGTCGCGTTCACAGCCCGAGTTCGGCGCGCACGTCCTGCCAGTTGTCGCGCGTCATCAGGGTGCCGGAGGTCTCGGTATTGGCCGGCGGCTCCTCGCCCTCGCTGATCCAGCGATAGAGGCTCTCCGCCGTCTGGCGCCCATGCTGGGTGGAACTCACCGCCACCGTGCCGTGGAAGCCGGTCGGGTTGCTGCGCGAGAACTCGGCGAAGGCCGCACCGGAGCCGTTGATGCCCACGCCGATCACGTCCTCGGCGGAGAGGCCGTACTGCTCGGTCGCGCGCACGCCGCCCAGCACGCTCTCTTCGTTGAGGGCATAGATGATCCAGTGCTCGAAGTCACCGCGCTGCGAGATGACCGGCGAGGCGGCCGAGAAGGCGCTGCTGGTATCGGTGTTCTGCTGGGGCGCATCGAAGACGTTCGCCTCGGGGAAGCCCCACTCGAGCAGCGCGTCGGTGGCACCGTCGGTGCGCTCCTTGGCCGTGGGCAATTCATTATTGGTGATGCGCAGCGCCGCGACCTCCTGCGGGTCCCAGCCGCGCGCCTCCATCTCGGCGGCAAGCGCCTCGCCGACCTGCTGGCCGATCTTGTAGCCCGACATACCCAGGTGCGGCACCGCTTCCATGGGTTCGCCGTCGCTGCCCACGAAGCGGTCGTCCACCGTGATCACCTTCATGCCGTACTGGTTGGCGCGGTTCATGATGGCGGGGCCCAGTCGCACGTCCGGCGGACAGATGACGAAGCCCTGGGCGCCCTGGGAGTTGAGGTTGTCGATGGCGCTGAGCACCTCCTGGCCATCTTCGCCGCCCAGCCGGACGACGCGAAAGCCCTGCTCCTCGCCGACCTGGGTGGCGGCTTCCTGCTCGTTGATGAACCAGGCCTGCTCGGGCTTCTTGACGATGAAGCCTATCCGGGTGTCCTCTTCGGCCGCCTGTGCCGAGCCGATGGTGCCGAGTGCCAGGCCGACACCTAGCGCCAGGCGAGTGAACGCATTCATGGACATGGTCGTACTCCTGAAGTCTTCAAGGATGTTGTTATGCGGCGTTGCTGGGCTCTTCACCGAGCTACGAGTCCAGGCTTGCCTTTGCGGAAAAGGTGTAAACCGTGCGCGAGCGGTACGTGTCCCCCGGCTCGAGAATCGTCGTGGGAAAGTTGGCCTGGTTGGGAGAGTCGGGAAAATGCTGGGTTTCCAGGGCGAACCCCGAGCGGTGTTCGTACGCCTGACCCTGCTTGCCCGTCAGGTCGCCGGCTAGGAAGTTACCCGAGTAGAACTGGATGCCCGGCTCGGTCGTACTTATTTCCAGCAGGCGCCCGCTTTCAGGCTCCCAGACCCTGGCGGCCAGCACGGGATCGCTGGAAGACGTGGCCTTCTCCGCGAGCACGAAGTTATGGTCGTAGCCCCTGCCGAACGCCAACTGCTCGTTATCCTGCTCGATGCGCTCACCGATCGGCGTCGCTTGGGTAAAGTCGAATGGCGTGCCTTCGACCGGGCGGATCTCGCCCGTGGGAATCAAGGTGCCATCCACCGGGGTAAAGGCCTCGGCATCGATCATCAGCCGATGGTCGAGAATGCTGCCGCTGCCCTCACCCTCGAGATTGAAATAGCTGTGCTGGGTGAGATTGACGGGGGTCGCCTTGTCGGTCGTGGCGCGGTAATCGACGATCAGCTCATCGGCATCGGTCAGGGTATAGGTCACTTGCGTTTCCAGCCGGCCCGGATAGCCTTCCTCGCCATCCTCGCTGGTATGGCTGAGAACGAGTCCGGCCCCTTCGTGATTCTCGAACGGCTCGGCCTGCCACAGCACCCGGTCGAATCCCTGTTGGCCGCCGTGCAGGTGGTTGTCGCCATCGTTGGTCGCCAGGGAATAGGTTTCGCCGTCGAGAGAAAACTGGCCGCCAGCGATGCGATTGCCGTAGCGTCCGATCAGCGCACCAAAGTAGGGATTGGCCCGGCGATAGTCATCGGAGAGGTAGGCTTCCAGCGAATCGAAGCCCAGCACGATATCGTCGAATTCACCATGCACATCCGGTGTCTTCAGCGAGACGATGATGCCGCCATGGTTGATGACGCGCACCTCGATGCCATTGGCGTTGGCGATGCGATAGATATCAACCTCGCGACCATCGGGGAGTCGGCCGAACGTTGCCTTTTCCACAGCGCCTTCCCTCTGTTCCTCGTTGCCGTCATTGACGGCGTCATCGGCCTGGGCGGCTGAAAGCATCAGTACCGCGGCGCCCGCACTCAGCAACAGGTGCGTGCCGGCACCGCGCATCGAAGCGTACGTGAGTGGCATGATCTGTCTCCTTGATCCTGGAATTGTTGTTATCGGAGCGACGCGCTCGTCGCGGATACAGCCGCTACAGTAGACAGACCAGACATAACCAACCAATATGCACATGCTCACATATCGATATATAAATGGTTATCACTAGACGCCGCGGAGGGGTGTCATGCGCTCGCTGGCCGACGACTGGTTCCTGCAAGCACGACTAAAGTTGCGCCATCTTCAGCTCTTCCTGGCCCTCGACGAACAGCGCAATCTGCATCGCGCGGCGTCGCAGTTGGGCATGAGCCAGCCGGCCGCCTCGAAGCTGCTGGGCGATGTCGAAGCCCAACTGGGGGTCAGGTTGTTCGATCGCCACCCTCGCGGGCTCGTGCCGAACTGGTATGGGGAGGTCATGGTCCGGCATGCCCAGGCCATGCTCTCGGAGCTTCACAACACCGGTGAGGAGCTCAACGCCCTGTTCGAGGGCAACGCCGGCAAGGTGGCCATCGGCACGGTGATGGCGCCGGCGGTGACCCTGCTTGCCAGCGCCATCGAGCGGGTGCATCGAACCCACCCCAGGCTCAAGGTCAGCGTCGAGGTCGACGTCAGCAAGCGGCTCGTGCCGAGGCTGCTGGAAGGGGAACTGGATTTTGCCATTACCCGAATACCGGCCGGGTTCTCGACCGATCCGTTCGTGTTCGAGGAAATCGGGGAGGAGGAGATCTGCTTCGTGTGCCGGGAAGGCCACCCCCTTTCGGGGGCCAACCCGCTGACGCTGGAGGCCATGGCCGCCTACCCGTGGGCGCTCCAGCCCCAGGGGGCGCTGATGCGCCAACGGGTCGACGCGCTGTTTCTCTACCACGCCATCGAGTCCCCGGCGCAGATCGTCGACACCACCGACATACTGGTGGCGCTGGCACTGGTCGACCGTTCGGATACGATCACGGCCACCACGCGCCAGGTCGCCGAACTGCTGTGCGCCCCGACGCGCTTTCGCATTCTGCCCTTCCACCAACGGCTCAGCGTGCAACCGTTCGGCCTGGTGAGCCTGAGGCGTCGCCGGCTATCTCCGGGGGCGGCGACGCTGATGAGCATGTTACGGGAACTGGTGGCCCACCAGCGGCAGCAGGGGCTGCTCTAAGGTTGCTTGAAACAACGACGTAGCTCACTCGATGAAGGGCTCCGTCGGCTCCCTCCAGGCGGCGAGACAGGCATCCGCCACATGCCGCAGGGGCGCCAGATCGACGTCACTCCGTCGCTCCCGGATCAGCTCGGCGAACCTGGCGTAGAGGCCCGGATATTCGCGCTCCTCGGCATCGATCACGCACCGTCCGTCGAGCTCCAGCCGGCAGCCGCCCTGCAGCAGGCTGAGCCGTCCCGCCTCGGCCTCGACGTGAACGCTCCAGATGGGCGGGCCAGGCTGGCGAAAATCGAAGTCGGCCACGATCGGCGTCGCCAGGGCATCGCGGAAATCCAGCCGCGCCGCGATCGGGGCCTGGCAATTGCTCGGCACCAGGAGCTTCGCATCGCGCAGGAAGAAGGCCCGCGGGAGTATCTCGGTGGCGATCGACAGCGCGTTGATCCCGGGGTCGAACACCCCCATGCCGCCCGGCTCCCAGATCCACGCCTGGCCTGGGTGCCACACCCTGACGTCCTCCCGCCAGTCGATCTCGACCCGCGTGATCGTCTTGTCACTCAGCCAGTCGCGAGCCTGTGCCACGGCCGGGGCGAAGCGTGAATGCCAGGCCGCGAACAGGGTGCAACCCTGACGTGCGGCCAGTTCGATCAAATCCTCGACCTCGCTCAGGGTCGCGCCGGGCGGCTTCTCCAGCAGCACGTGCCTGCCGTGCTCCAGCGCCAGGCGCGCCTGCGCATAGCGCAGGCTGGTGGGCGTACAGATGGCCACCGCCGTGAGCTCCGGCCGAGCGTCTAGCATGGCAGCCAGCGAATCGTATCCCGGCACGCCGTCCAGCCGCGCCGAGGGATCCGCGGTAGCCACCAGCTGGAAATCGCGGCTGTCGATCAAGGCCGGGAGATGCTGGTCGCGGACGATCTTGCCCACGCCTACCAGACCGATTTCGATGTTTTGCATTGCCAAGTCCTTTGGTTCGAAAGGCGAGACACCACGTCCCGCCAGCGGGAAGTCACGACTAAAGTATATGTTGAACATGGCAGTTATATGTTCAACATAAAGGCGGACAGCAACAACAGACAACCCCTGGAGCCCGTATGCTCAATCTCGAACATCGCTTCATCCTCCTCGGTTCGGTCGGCTCGGCCCTGCTGCAGTGACCGCAGATATTATCCGGCCGCTATAGCCCAGACGAAACGGCCCTGAAGAAATGGCTCTGGCGAGCTAGCTCTCACGAGATAGCCCACACGCCAGCCCCGAGAGGTACGATCGATGAGAACACGACAACTGACTTATCTGGAGAAGGTCGGGTTCGGCAGTGGTGATATGGCCATCAATATCGTTATTTCCTCCATGTTCCTGATCATCTCGTATTTCTATACCGATATTTTCGGTCTCAAGCCCAGCCACATGGGGATTCTCTTCCTGGTGGCACGCCTGGTGGACGCGATCACCGATCCCCTGATGGGCTTGGTCACGGACAAGTTCAATAGCCGTCGGGGCCGCTACCGCCCATATTTCCTCGTCTTCTCCATCCCGTTCGGGGTGTCGGTACTGCTGCTCTTCACCACCCCGGACTGGGGCTATAACGCGAAACTGGTCTGGGCGTATTCGACCTATCTTTTCGTCACCCTCATGTTCACCTCGGTGACCATTCCCTACATCTCGTTGATCGGCGTGCTGACACCGGACCCCAAGGACCGGCTCTCGGCCAACGGTTACCGCTTGTTCTTCGCCAAGATCGCCGCGTTCCTGGTCACGATCATCGTACCGAAACTCGCCGAGTTCGTGGGCGGGGACGACCTCGCCCTCGGCTATCAAGTTTCCATGGGATTGATGGGCGGGCTTGCCACACTGCTCTTCCTGTTCTGCTACTTCACGACGACCGAACGGGTACAGCACAGGATCGACGACAAGCCTCTCAAGCAACAGTTTCGCGTACTCATGCAGAACGACCAGTGGTTGATCCTGTGTGCCGTCTGCTTCACGGGTACCCTTGGCTACGTCATCCGCAGCTCCGTGGCGGCCTACTACGCCAAGTACTATCTCGGCGCCGACGCCACGATGCTGTCGGCATTCCTGACCGTAGGGGTGAGCGCGGCGATCCTGGCCATGGTGGCCTCGACCTGGATCACCAAGCGCTACTGCAAGATTCAGCTCTTCCGCTGGAGCCAGCTCACTGTCGGCGCGCTCAGCCTGGTCATGTTCATCACCGTGCGCCCCGGCGACATCGTGCCGGCCTTCATCCTGTATTTCCTCATCTCTTTCGTGGTCGACCTCCATGCGCCCGTCTTCTGGTCGGCCATTGCCGAATCGGTGGACTACGGCGAAGCCAAGACCGGGCGGCGCGTCTCCGGCCTGGCCTTCGGCGGCATCTCCTTCTTCCAGAAGGCAGGTATGGGGGCGGCAGGGTTCCTGGTGGGTTCGCTACTCACCTATTTCAATTACGAGGCGAATACCGAACAGAGCGCCTTCACCCTGACCGGTATCGCCCTGATGCTTTCGATCATTCCCGGCATCTTCCATGCCCTGATGGGCAGCCTGATGTTCAAGTACCGCATCACCGATCAGTACTATGAAGCGATGAAGGCGGGCCGCTTGAGCGACTTCCCCCTGGTCGATGCCAGCCCCAGGCCGTCATGAACCGAGGCACACAATCGCACGACGGATACCGGCAAAGCAGAGCGAGACAATGGCGACGATGAGACCCTTGATAGAGCAACGAGCGGATCCACATATCCATAAGCATGAGGACGGCTACTACTACTTCACCGCATCGGTGCCGGGCTATGATCGCCTGGAGTTGCGCCGGGCCGCGAGCATCGAGGCACTCGCAGAGGCGCCCCCGATCACCGTGTGGCGCAAGCCCGAATCGGGGCCCTTCAGCGAGTTGATCTGGGCACCGGAGCTGCATCATCACCGGGATCGCTGGTATCTCTACCTCGCCGCCGCACCGAGCCGGGAAATACGCAACGGCCTGTTTCAGCATCGCATGTACGCGATCAGCACCGAGGCCGCCGATCCGCTTACCGGTACGTGGAGCTCTCCTGTCCAGGTCGAGACCGGGGTCGACAGCTTCTGCCTCGATGCCACGACTTTTGTGCATCAAGGTAGGCTCTACTACGTCTGGGCGCAGAAGGCACCCGACATACCGGGCAATTCCAACCTGTATATCGCCCCCATGGAAACGCCCGAAAGCATTTCGGGCCCTCCCGTTCGCTTGAGCGTGCCCGAATTCGAATGGGAGACCCGCGGGTTCAGCGTCAACGAGGGGCCGGCGGTCCTGTGTCGTCATGGCCGCGTCTACCTGACCTATTCCGCCAGCGCCACTGACGAGAACTACTGCATGGGCATGCTATGGGCGGACGCCGACGCCGACCTGCTCGATCCCGCCAGTTGGACGAAATCGCCGACGCCCGTCTTCGAGAGTGACCCACCCAACGCCATCTTCGGGCCTGGCCACAATAGCTTTACCGTGGCCGAAGACGACCAAACCGACCTGTTGGTGTACCACGCGCGTACCTATACCGAGATCGAAGGCGACCCGCTTTGGGATCCCAACCGGCACACTTACGTCAAGCGAATTCATTGGGACGTGGACGGCTTCCCCCTGTTCGGCAAACCGTCGTCCCGCGACTGATTCGCACCATCCCCTACCTTGAGGAAACCGCGCCATGCGCCTGATTCAATGCGAACACCAGGGCCAGGTCCATGCGGCCCGGGTCGAAAGCGACCGTGAAGTCCGCCTGCTCGACGCCGACACCTACACGCTGGCCCGGCGCGCCATCGCCGCTGGCCAGTCGCTGGCCGACGCCGTCGAGGCAGCGCAGACCGAGACCCGCCTCGACTATCAACGGCTGGTCGACGAGAAGCGGCTGTTGCCGCCGCTGACCCACCCCGACCCGGCCCACTGCCTGGTGACCGGCACCGGCCTGACCCATCTGGGCAGCGCCGACACGCGCTCGGCCATGCATGCCAAGGCGCAGGCTGCAGAGAGCGAACTGACCGACTCCATGCGCATGTTCAAGCTCGGCGTCGAGGGTGGCAAGCCGGGCGCAGGCGTCATTGGCGCCCAGCCGGAGTGGTTCTACAAGGGCGACGGTAGCTGTGTCGTCGCCCCCGAAGCCGAGATCCCCGTGCCCCCTTTCGCCGAGGATGCCGGCGAGGAGCCGGAGCTGGCCGGGCTCTACGTGATCGGCGACGACGGACGCCCCTGGCGCGTGGGCTACGCCGTCGGCAACGAGTTTTCCGATCACGTCACCGAGCGCTTCAACTACCTGTGGCTGGCCCACTCCAAGCTGCGGGCCTGCAGCTTCGGCCCGGAGCTGCTGGTGGGCGATCTCCCCGAGCATCTGGAAGGCGTGAGCCGCATCGTGCGCGGCGATGACACCGTCTGGGAGAAGCCGTTTCTGACCGGCGAGGCCAACATGGCCCATGGCCTGGCCAACCTGGAATATCACCACTTCAAGTATTCGGGTTTCCGTCGCCCCGGCGACGTGCATGTGCACTTCTTCGGCACCGCAACGCTGAGCTTCGCCGATGGCATCCAGACCCGGGACGGCGACCGGTTCGAGATCCGCCTGACCGAGTTCGGCCGCCCCCTGCGCAACCCACTACGCTTCGAGGCGGCAAGCCCCGCCATCGACGTGAAATCGCTCTGATAGCAAGCAAGGAGACCGCTATGCCCTTGGAAGGCAAGATGCTGATCGGCCGCGAGGCCGTCAGCGGCAGTTCCAAGCCCATCACTGCCGTCAACCCCGCCACCGGCGAGACCCTCGCGCCCACCTACCTGGGCGGCGGCAAGGCCGAGGTCGAGCGCGCCTGCCAGCTCGCCGAGGCGGCCTTCGCCACCTGCCGCGAGACCTCGCTCGAGCAGCGCGCGGTGTTTCTCGAGGCGGTGGCCGGCGAGATCGAGGCCATCGGCAGTGAGCTCATCGAGCGCGCCATGGCCGAGACCGGCCTGCCCCGGGCGCGCCTTGAGGGCGAGCGCGGCCGCACCTGCGGCCAGCTGCGCCTGTTCGCCGGCGTGGTGCGTGCCGGCGAGTGGCTCGACGTGCGCCTCGACCCGGCCCTGCCCGAGCGCGAGCCGATGCCCCGCGCCGACCTGCGCCAGCGCCACGTGGCACTCGGCCCCGTCGCGGTGTTCGGCGCCAGCAACTTCCCGCTGGCCTTCAGCGTCGCCGGGGGCGACACCGCCTCGGCACTGGCCGCCGGCTGCCCGGTGATCGTCAAGGGCCACTCCGCCCACCCCGGCACCTCCGAGCTGGTCGGCCGTGCCGTGCAGCGCGCCGTCGAGAAGTGCCGCTTGCCCGCGGGCGTGTTCTCGCTGCTGTTCGGCTCGGGCAGCGAGATTGGCCAGGCGCTGGTCGCCGACCCGCGCATCCAGGCGGTGGGCTTCACCGGTTCGCGCGGCGGCGGCACCGCGCTGATGAGAACCGCTCAGGCCCGCCCGCAGCCGATTCCGGTCTACGCCGAGATGAGCTCGATCAACCCGGTGTTCCTGCTGCCCGAGGCGCTGCGCGCCCGCGGGACCAAGCTCGCCGAGGGCTTCGTCGCCTCGCTCAACATGGGCGCCGGGCAGTTCTGCACCAACCCGGGGCTGGTGATCGCGGTGAAGAGCCCCGAGCTCGACGCCTTTATCGAGGCCGCGGGCGATGCCGTGAAGGAGAGCGCCGCCCAGACCATGCTCACCCCGGGCATCCATGGTGCCTACCGGCAGGGCGTGGGCCGGCTCGCGGGCAATGCCAAGGTACGCGAAGTGGCCCGCGGCCAGGCCGGCGAGTCGGCCCATCCGTGCCGGGCGGGGCTGTTCGTCACCTCGGCCCAGGACTTCCTCGCCGATCCCGAGCTGCAGGAGGAGGTGTTCGGTTCCAGCTCGCTGGTGATCGAGTGCACCGGCCAGGACGAGGTGCGCCAGGTCGCAGCGCAACTCGAAGGCCAGCTTACCGCCACCCTGCAGATGGACGACGCCGACCTCGACACGGCCAAGGCGTTGCTGCCGATCCTCGAACGCAAGGCCGGGCGGATACTGGCCAACGGCTGGCCGACGGGCGTCGAGGTGTGCCACGCCATGGTCCACGGCGGGCCGTTCCCGGCGACCTCCGACTCGCGCACCACCTCGGTGGGCAGCGCGGCGATCTTCCGCTTCCTGCGCCCGGTGTGCTACCAGGCGCTGCCGGCAGGGCTGCTGCCCGATCCGCTCAAGGACGGCAATCCCTGGGGCGTGTCGCGGCTGGTCGACGGCAAGCGCGAGGCGTAGCGCCCATTACATTGAGGACTCTCGCCACCCCTCGGGCGAGGATTTCGCGTGACGCAAGGCGGCCCTTTGAGGCCGCCTTGTCGTCTTGGGGGTAGCAAGAAGCAAGGAGTCAGGTCAGCCGACGTACCGCCAGCTCCACGCCGCGCAGTTCGGCCAGCCCGCGCAGCCGGCCGTAGAGCGGATAGCCCGGGGCGGTGTCGCGCTGCTGGTCGTCGAGGATGTGGTGGCCGTGGTCGGGGCGCAGCGGCAGGCGCGGGCCGCCCTCGCGCTCGCGGCGGCGCTCCTCCTCCACCAGCGCCTGGATCACCGCCACCATGTCGACATCGCCGTCGAGATGCGGCGCCTCATGGAAGGAGCGCGGATCGGGCGCCTCGCGCCGCGTCGAGCGCAGGTGGGCGAAGTAGATCCTCGGGCCGAAGCGTTGCGCCATCGCGGCCAGGTCGATGTCCGCCCGTACCCCGTAGGAGCCGGTGCACAGCGTCAGGCCGTTGGCCGGGCTGGGCACGGCGTCGAGGAGCCACTGGGCGTCCTCCGGCGTGGAGACCACCCGCGGCAGCCCCAGCAGCGGGCGCGGCGGGTCATCGGGGTGGATCGCCATGCGGATGCCGACCTCCTCGGCCACCGGGATCACCGCCTGCAGGAAATAGCCCAGGTGCTCACGCAGGCGCTCGGCGTCGATCCCGGCGTACTCGGCCAGCACGCCGCGAAACTGCGCGAGCGTATAGTGCTCCTCGGCCCCCGGCAGGCCCGCGATCAGGGTATCGACCAGCGTGTCACGGCCGGCCGCATCCAGGCCGTCGAGGCAGCGCCTGGCCTCGGCCCGCTCCTCCTCGCCGTACTCGGCCTCGGCGCCGGGGCGCTTCAGCAGGTAGAGGTCGAAGGCGGCGAAGGCCCGCTGGTCGAAGCGCAGCGCCAGGGCGCCGTCCGGCAGGCGCCAGGTCAGGTCGGTGCGGGTCCAGTCGAGCACCGGCATGAAGTTGTAGCAGACGGTGTCGATGCCGCAGGCCGCCAGATTGCGCAGGGTCTGACAGTAGGTGGCGATCAGCTCGTCGCGCTCCGGCAGCCCCTGCTTGATCGCCTCGTGGACCGGCACGCTCTCCACCACCGACCAGGTCAGGCCGGCGGCCTCGATCAGCGCCTTGCGCTCGGCGATCGCCGCCATCGACCAGACCCGGTCGTTGGGCACCTCGTGCAGCGCCGTGACGATGCCGGTCGCGCCGGTCTGGCGAATCTCGTGCAGGTGGATGGGGTCCTTCGGGCCGAACCAGCGCCAGGTGTGCTCCATGGGGGCTCCTCGTGTCAGGCCCGTTCCAGGGCGGCGAGCGCCCCGTCGAGCCCGTACCGTGTCAGGGTGCGATAGGCGGCGAGCACCGCCGTGGCGAAACCGCGGTTGGCCGCCAGGGCCGGCGGCACCACGTCGTGCATGGCCAGAAAGGCATTCACCAGGGCTTCGGCATCCTGGCCATACTGCCCATGCAATCCGGCGAAACGCGAGGCCAGCGGGTCGTCGACCGGGTAGGCCGTTCCGTGCAGGTCATGCCCGGCGGTATAGCGGATCCAGGCGGCCACGCCGAGGGCTATGCAGGGGGTGTCGTGGCCGGCCTCGAGACGCGCCAGGGCGCCGAGCAGCCAGCGCTGGGGAAGCTTCTGGCTGCCGTCCATGGCGATCTGTTGCAGCCGATGGCGCAGGCTGTCGTTGGCGAAGCGCGCCAGCAGCGACTCGACGTAGGCGGCCAGGTCGGTGCCCTCGGGCATGGCGAGCGTCGGCGCGGCCTCGCTCAGCATATAGCGGCGCAGCAACGTGCCCAGGTCCCGGCGGTTGACCGCCTCGAAGACCGTCTCGATGCCCGCCAGGGCGCCCAGGTAGGCCAGCAGCGAGTGGCTGCCGTTGAGCAGGCGCAGCTTCATGGTCTCGAAGGGCGCCACGTCGGCGACCATCTCCACCCCATCGGCAGCCCAGTCCGGCCGCCCCAGGGGGAAGTCGTCCTCCACCACCCACTGGGCGAAGGCCTCGCCGACCACGGCGTTGGGATCCTCGACGCCCAGCTCGGCGAGCCGCGCGAAGTCGGCCTCGGTCATGGCCGGCACGATGCGGTCGACCATGCTGCAGGGGAAGGCCACCCGGTCCTCGATCCATGCGGCCAGTTCGCGGTCGCGCCGCTCGGCGAGCTGGATCACCGCGGCGCGGGTGCGCCTGCCGTTGTCCGGCATATTGTCGCAACTGAGTACCGTGAAGGGTGCCTGGCCTGCCGCCCGGCGCCGCGCCAGCGCCTCGACCAGCAGCCCGGGGGCGGTACGCGGCGTGTGCGGCGTGGCGATGTCCGCGGCGACCATGGGGTCGTCGGCGAGCAGCTCGCCGCTCGCCGGGTTCAGGAAATAGCCCTTCTCGGTGACGGTCAGGGTGACGATACGCACCGCCGCATCGCTCATTCGCGACAGCAGGGCCTCGAGATCACGCCCCCAGCGCCCCGCGCGCTTGTCCTGACCCGTGAAGTGCGTCTCCTCGATCACCCCGATCTCGCGCAGGGTGATGGTCTGGCTGTCGGCGTACTCCGCCACGTGATAGCGGTAGCCGGCCTCGCGCAGGGCGTCGACCAGGTGCACGCTCGAGCGCAGGTTGGCGCTGCTCACCCCCCAGGCCGTGTCGCCGGTGCGCTGTCGATAACGCTCCAGGTAAACGGCCTGGTGGGCGCGGTGGAAGGCTCCGAGCCCCAGGTGGACGATACCGATCCGGCCATCACGCGCGGCCGCGGGAAGATGGGTCAGGTTCATGTGCATCCCTTTGATTGCTGGATTCTGTCGGTGCCCTCTCTACTCACCCAACAAGAGGTTCGGCAACCACAGCGAGATCGCCGGCACATAGGAGACCAGCAGCAGCACGGCGAGGTTGCAGAGCAGGAAGGGCACGATGGCCCGCGCCACGGTCAGCATCGGCAGCTTGCCGATGCCCGACACGACGAACAGGCAGACCCCCACCGGTGGCGTGGTCAGGCCGATCATCAGGTTGAGCACCGCCATGACGGCGAAGTGCACCGGATCCATGCCCACGCCGGTGGCCACCCCCAGCAGCGCCGGGAACAGGATGATCAGCGCCGCGATGGTCTCCATGAAGGCGCCGACGAACAGCAGGATCAGGTTGAGGATCAGGATGACGACGAGCGGGTTCTCGCTGATGGTCAGGATCAGCCCGGCGATCATCTGGGGAATCTGCTCGCTGGTGAGGATCCAGCCGAAGAGGTTGGCCAGCCCCACCATCAGCAGCAGCGCCGCGGAGGTGAAGACGGTATCGGTGAGGATCGCCGGCAGCTTGCGCCAGGAGAGGCCCTTGTAGACGTACATGCCCACCACCAGCGCGTAGAGGCTGGCGACGATGGAGGCCTCGGTGGGCGTGAAGAAGCCGCCGATGATGCCGTAGAGGATGATCGCCGTCATCAGCAGCGCCCAGAAGGCGGTGCGCCCCTCGCGCAGCAGCTCCAGGAAGGTGGCCCGCTCGCCCCTGGGATAGCCGCGCCGCACGGCGAGGATGTACACCGTCACCATCATCGCCAGTCCCAGCAGCAGGCCGGGGATGGCGCCGGCCAGGAACATGCGCCCCACCGAGACCCCGGAGAGCGAACCAGCGATGATCATCGGCACGCTGGGCGGAATGATCGGCCCCACGGTGGAGGAGGCGGCGGTGACCGCCGCGGCGAACGGCTTGTCGTAGCCGGACTTCGCCATGCCGGGGATCATCACCGAGCCGATGCTCGCCGAGTCGGCCACGGCGGTGCCCGAGATGCCGCCGAAGATCATCGAGCCCCCCACGTTGGCCAGGCCGAGTCCGCCGCGGATATGGCCCAGCAGCGCATTGGAGAAGCGCACGATGTGCTCGGTGATGTTGCCGACGTTCATCAGGTTGCCGGCCAGCACGAAGCCGGGAATGCACAGCAGCACGAAGGTATCGATGCCGGCGTACAGGCGCTGCGGCACGATGGTCAGGGAGATGCCTTCCAGCAGTAGATAGGCCAGCGAGGCGATGCCCAGGGCGAAGGCGATGGGCATGCCGATCAACAGCAGGACCAGGAAGGCGCTGAACAGGATGATCACTTCCATCACGGCTTCTCCGATGCGGCGCGCTCAGGCGAACGAAAGATGGCGACGAGGCCCTCCAGGAAGCCGATGGCGCCGTAGACCAGCAACAGCGCGAACATCACCACCGTGGAGAAGAAGATGTAGAGCATGGGGACCTTGAGGGTGGGCGAGGTCTGCCAGGCGCCGTTCTGGGCGTACTGCCAGGCGTAGGGCAGCACCACCCCGGCAAAGCCGGCGATCAGCAGGCCGATCAACGCCTGGTAGGCGGCTCGCGCGCGAGGCCCCAGGTGGTGGTGGAAGAGCTCCACGCTGACGTTGCGATGCCGGCGCAGCACCACCCCCGCCGACAGGGCCACCATGTAGATGAACAGGTAGCGAGACAGCTCCTCGGTCCAGGCCAGCGAGAACGGCAGGAAGAGGCGCGCCGAGATCTGCAGCAGCACCGTGCCGGCGATGGCCAGCAGCGCCAGCACGGCGAGGACGGTGAACAGGGTGTCGACCCAACCGATCAGGCGCCCCAGGGCTCCCTGAAAGGTGGGCACGGTCGAGAGGGAATCCAGCCGCTCGAGCACTTCCTGCTCGACCGCCTTGTAGTCGGAGTCCATACGCATTCCTCGTGGTGCCGGCGGGCACCCTTGTGCGGGGGGGACGCGCCCATGCCTGGCA
>NZ_JASCQN010000030.1:0-140436 GCF_030010475.1 Halomonas kalidii
CGGCAACTACCTGCACTACGGGGTGCGCGAGTTCGGCATGGGCGCGATCATGAACGGCATCGCCCTGCACGGCGGCTTCGTGCCCTACGGCGCCACCTTCCTGATCTTCATGGAGTACATGCGCAACGCCGTGCGCATGGCCGCGCTGATGGGCACCCGGGCGATCTACGTCTTCACCCACGACTCCATCGGCCTGGGCGAGGACGGCCCCACCCACCAGCCCATCGAGCAGCTCACCACCCTGCGCGCGACGCCCAACCTCGCCACCTGGCGCCCCTGCGACGCCGTGGAGACCGCCGCCGCCTGGGATGCCGCCCTCAAGCGCCAGGCCGGCCCCACCGCCCTGGTGCTGTCGCGCCAGACCCTGCCTCACCAGGCCCGCGACAAGCAGCAGCTGGCCAATATCCAGCGCGGCGGCTACGTGCTGAAGGACGGCGACGGCACCCCCGAGCTGATCCTGATCGCCACCGGCGCCGAGGTCGGCCTGGCCATGGACGCCGCCGCCGAGCTCGCGCAGGCCGGCCGTGCGGTGCGCGTGGTGTCGATGCCGTCCACCGACCGCTTCGACGCCCAGGACGCCGAGTACCGCGAGCGCGTGCTGCCGAGGGCGGTGACCGCGCGGCTCGCCATCGAGGCCGGCCACGTCGACGCCTGGTACAAGTACGTGGGCCTCGACGGCCGGGTGGTCGGCATGACCACCTACGGCGAGTCCGGCAAGGCGGAAGACCTGTTCAAGCACTTCGGCTTCACCGTCGACAACATCGTCGAGCAGGCCAACGAGCTGCTGAAAGACGACGTCCAACGGCCGCGGAAGGCAACCACCGAGTAACGCGAAGACGTCGCGCCTGTCTGGCGGCACGACACCATGCCGGGTAAAATGCACGCGACCGCGGCCGAGCCGCGGTCATTGTTCTCAGGGCGGGGTGAAAGTCCCCACCGGCGGTGATGGCGGCTTTCGCCTCAGCCCGCGAGCGCCCGGTCCGGTTCCTGCGTCTCTCCTGGTGACGCGACCAAGACCGGGGTCAGCAGATTCGGTGCGATTCCGAAGCCGACGGTGATAGTCCGGATGGAAGAGAACGGCTCGTGCGCCAGGTGCCGGTAGCGCCTGGCGCGCGGGCCCGTATGCCCTGATTCTGGTGAGATCAACGAGGAAAACCATGAATCAGTCCACCCCCAGTCACACCCCACGCATCGCCTTCATTCAGGCCGGCTGGCACGGCGATATCGTCGGCCAGGCCCGCGAGGCGTTCACCGCCACCCTCGCCGAGAGGCACGGTATCGAAGCCGACCGGGTCGAGGTCTTCAGCGTCGCCGGCGCCTACGAGATCCCCCTGCAGGCCAAGCTGTTGGCCAACAGCGGGCGCTATGACGCCATCGTCGGCGCCGGTTTCGTGATCGATGGCGGCATCTATCGCCACGACTTCGTCGCCCAGGCGGTGATCGACGGCATGATGCGGGTCCAGCTCGACACCGAGGTGCCGGTGCTCTCGGTGGTGCTCACCCCGCACCACTTCCACGAACACGCCACCCACACGGCGTTCTTCCACGAGCACTTCGTGACCAAGGGCCGCGAGGCCGCCGACGCCTGCGCCATGACGCTGGAGAACCTCCGCCAGGCACGCCGGCTGGCCGACTGACGCACCACACCGCAGCGTTATCTCGACGACACTGCCCGGCCTTGCGCCGGGCAGTGTCGTATCAGGTGGGCTGATGGGCTTGGTGTTTGAAAAGGCGCTCTACTGCTGCGCGAGCACGAAGGGGGCGGTGTACCGATCCACATTGTCCGCGGTGACCAGGAGGCAGTCGAAGAGCTGTTTCTCGCCATCGATGCCGGTTTCGCCGGTGCGGATGAACTGGTCCGCCAGGCGAACCGCCTGCTCGGAGAAGATGGCCACCGGCTGCAGGACCGTATAGGCCATCTCGCCGGCCTTGACCGCATCGATCGCGTCGGGTGAGCCATCGAAGCCGCCGACGACCACCTCGTCGAGCTTGCCCGCCTCCTTGAGTGCGGCGATCGCGCCGAGCGCCATCTCGTCGTTGCCGCTGATCACGCCGTCGATGTCGGGATTGGCCTGCAGCATGCTCTGCATCTTGTTGTAGCCCTGGGTGCGATCCCAGTTGGCGACGTCCGAGCCGACCCGTTCCAGGGTCGGGTACTGGTTGAGCACGGTCTGGTAGCCGTTCGAGCGCGTCGCGGCATTATTGTCGGAAGGCGCCCCCTCGAGTTCGACGTACGTCGCCTCGTCGCCGATTTCCTGCACCCACTGCTGGGCGCCCAACGCCGCTCCCTGGGCGTTGTTGGATACGAGCTGCGCCTCGGCCAGTCCCTGCTGGTTGATCTCGGCATTGACGATGAACACCGGGATCCCGGCATCGACGGCCTTGCGCACGGCGCCGATGGAACCGTCGGCGTTGGCCGGGTCGAGAATGATCGCCTTGGCCTGGTTGGTGATCGCGGTATCGATCTGCCGGCTCTCGGCGTTGGTATCGCCCTTGTGGGAACTCACGTTGGCTTCATAACCCAACTCCTCGGCGGTCTCGCGGGCAACCTTGCCCTCGGTGAACCAGTAGGGGTTGGAGTTATCGTTGACGATGATCGAGATGAGCCCCTGATCCTGGGCCGAGACGGCTCCGGCGAAGAGCGGAGCGCTCACGGCGAGAGCGGCGATCAGCAGGCGCTTTCCAGTCTTGAACATGATGGACCTTCCTTACTGTTGTGGTTGTGATGCCGATTCCTCGGCTGGGCTTTCCACAGCAGTATCCGCATGCCAGGTCGCGGTACGCTGCTGTGAGGAAGACGTCTGAGCGTCGGAAGGCGCCGGGCGCTTCTTCTTCCGGCCGCTGTATTGAATGCTGTTGAGCAGCACGGCGAGCACGATGACGGCCCCCGTGAACACGGTCTGCCAGTAGGACGAGACGCCGATGATCACCAACCCGTCGGACAGGAAGCCGATCACGAAGGCCCCGAGCAGCGTGCCCCGCACGTTGCCACGGCCGCCGGTCAGCGCCGCACCGCCGATGACCACGCCGGCGATGGCTGTCAGTTCGTAGGTGGTACCCGCCGTCGGCCCTGCCGAGGTCAGCTGCGACGACAGCACCAGGCCGGCGATGGCGGCGCAGATCCCCGACAGCACATAGACCGACACCTGCACGCGCTTGACCGGTACCCCGGACAGCTCCGCCGCCCGGGCGTTGCCGCCGGTGGAATAGACCCAGCGGCCGAAGGGAGTGCGTGACAGCGCCAGCATGGCGGCGATGGCCACGGCCGCCATGATCAGCACACCGACCGGCACGCCGAACAGCCGATTGAAGCCGAGCCATTCGAAGCCGGTATTGCCGAGTTCCGGGTTGCCGCCGAGGTTGTTGAAGGTAAGGCCGTCGGTCATCAGCAGGGCGACGCCGCGGGCGACGTAGAGCATGCCCAGGGTGGCGACGAAGGCCGGCACCTTGAAGAAGGCGATGAGCACGCCGTTGATCGCGCCGACCAGGGCCCCCAGGGCGCAGGTCAGCACGACCACCGCCCACACCGGGGGATACACCACGACGCCGAACAACTCGAACGACACCCCCTGCATCAGGAAGCCGGCGAAGACGCCCGCGAGCCCCAGCGTCGAGCCCACGGACAGGTCGATGCCGCCGGTGAGGATGACCAGCAGCATGCCGATGGACAACAGGCCGAAGATCGCCACATGCGATGACATGGTCAGGAAGTTGTTCGCCGAGAAGTAGACCGGCGACAGGATCGAGAAGATGAGGATGATCGCGATCAGGGCGAAGAATGCCCTGCCTTCGAGCAGCAGGCGTCCCAGGTCGAGGCCGCCACCCGGCGCTCCCGCTCGGGAGCCATCGTGAGCTTGGCTGATATCGGTCATTGTTATGTACTCCGCTATTCTGTGGGGATCAGGCGACCACGGCTTCACCCGAGGCGGCCATGATCTCTTCCTTAGTGACGTCGGCACCGAACTCTGCCGAGATCCTGCCGCGACTCATCACCACCACCCGGTGAGCGATGCTCAGGCATTCGCCGACCTCGGAGGTCGAGAAGACGACGGCCAGCCCCTGCCGCGCCCCCTCGCCGAGCAGCCGGAACACCTCGGCCTTGGCACCGATGTCGATACCGCGGCTGGGCTCGTCGAGCAGCACGACCCGGGGCTGAGTCGCCAGCATCTTGCCGATCACGACCTTCTGCTGGTTGCCCCCCGACAACGAACCGATGTCGGCCCCGCCGCCGTCGGCCTTGATGTGCACGTTGTCGATGGAGGCCTCGACGACCTCCTGTTCCCGCCGTCGTGAGGTGAAGAGCCACTGGGTGAAGGCACCGATGCTGGCCAGCGAGAGGTTCTCGCCCACCGACATCGTCTGCACGAGCCCGTCGCGCTGGCGGTCCTCGGGCACCAGCACCAGGCCCTGCTCGATGCGCTCGGCGATGCTCAGGCGCGAGACGTCTCGGCCCTCGAGCACGACGCTGCCTCCCGTCGGCGGGAGGCGGCCGGCGACGCTCTCGAGCAGCTCGGTGCGCCCCGCACCCATCAGGCCGTAAATGCAGACGATCTCACCGGCACGCACGTCGAGGGATAGCCGGTCGACGACCGACCGGTCGGGTACCGAAGCGTCCGCGACGGACACCTCGCGCAGCGACAGCGCGACCTCACCCATGCGGTAGCCGGTCGGCGGTGAGCCGAGGTCGAAGCCCTCGCCGACCATGTGGCGCACGATCCATTCCAGGTCGATGTCCTGGCGCTGCGCGTAGGCCGTCATGATGCCGTCGCGCAACACCACCGCGTGGTCGGTGATCTGCAGCGCTTCCTCGAGGTGGTGAGAGATATACACGATCGAGACGCCACGGCTCTTGAGGTCGCGGATCACCCGAAACAGCACCTCGACTTCCGAGGCGGAGAGCGCCGAGGTCGGCTCGTCCATGATCAGGATGCGCGAGTTCACCGACAGCGCCCGGGCAATCTCGACGATCTGCTGCTGCCCCAGGCGCAGGTCTTCCACCAAGGTCAGCGGATCGATGGGCTCATCCAGCTCCTCCATCAGCAGACGCGTCTGGCGCTCCTCCTCGGCGTAGTCGATGTTGGTCGGCCCTCCCAGCTCGCGTCCCATGAAGATGTTGTCGCGCACGCTGAGATTGGGCGCGAGACTCAACTCCTGATGGATGATCGAGATGCCGAGACGCTGTGCCTCCGTGGTCGAGGCGACGCTTACCGGTCGGCCCTCCAGGAGGATCTCGCCCGATGTCGGCTGCAGCACCCCCGACAGGATCTTCATCAACGTCGACTTGCCGGCACCGTTCTCCCCGAACAGGGTGGTGACCTGGCCGCGATGGATATCGAAGTTCACCGTCTTCAGGGCATGGACATTGCCGAAGGACTTGGCGATGTGGCGTGCCGAGAGGATGACCTCGTCGACGCTGTCTTGTTCTGGAGATGTCTGGTTCATGGCATGCTCATCCGTCTTTGGGTATCTCCGGCTCACTGCACGTCCAGCCGGACCGGCGTCACCAGCCAGTTGTGCGGATTGATCAGTTGGAAGACGCCAGTGACCGAAATGGTCTTGCCGGTCAGCTCACCGGTGTCGATATCCGCCAGCACCTGCTGCTTCATCTCGTCGTTGAGCGCCGCTGCGGCATTCTGGTATTCGATCTGGTTGGTGAACTGGCCGAATCGAATGGTGCCGGTGGCATCACGCAGATCGGTCCCGTTGATGGCCGGTCCGGTCTGCACCCGAATCGTCAGATCGTCGGGAACGCCTTCGACATCGACCGTGTAGATGCCGGCCTTGCCTTCCCCAACCACGCCGGAGAAGCTGAGGGGGACCACCGGACCGATGCCGGCCGGCACGCCATGGCGCTCGCCGGCCGCTGCCTGGTCCTCGGCGATGGCGACCGCTAGCTGGCTAACCTCGACGGCACGTTCCTCGACGCTGTCGCGAATGAGGGGAAACTGCTCCACCGCTGAAAAGCCGCCATCCATTGGCTTCACTTCCGATCCGATCTTCACGACCTTGGTGTCCAGGGCCATGGCGCCCAGCAGGACGATCGCGATACCGATTGCCGTGGCGAGGCCACGCCCCTTCCTGGGGCGCGGCAGCGGTCCGGCGTTGAGTGATGCGTTCATGGTGAAAAGACCTCTTGTTGTTGGAATGTCCGTGCCGGCGCAAGCGGCGGGCCGGGCTCAGGAGGTGGCGACACTGTCGGCGCGGGCGTCGGCCCCGGCGCCCCGGGGGGCGTCGACCTCCCGCGCCACCCAGGCCGCGACCCGCTCGACCTCCGCATCGCTCATCACCAGGTAGAGCTTGGTGCGTCGCTCGAGGATGTCGGCGGCGCTGCGCGCCCACTCGTGATCGACCAGGTAGCGGGCTTCCAAGGCGTAGAGATCGGCCCCCAGGTGCTCGCCCAGGTCCGCGTAGCCCCTGGCCTCGCCGAGGATCCGTCGGGCGAGGGTGCCGTAGAGGCGGGCATAGCGGGTGACGGTGGCCTCCTCGAGCCAGGGGTAGTCGCGCTTGAGGCCCTTCAGGAAGACCTCGAAGTCGGCCCCCGGCATGTCGCCGCCGGGCAGGGGCGCGGTCTCGTTCCAGCTCTTGCCCAGCTCCGGGAAGTAGGGCGCGAGCTTCTCCAGGCCGTGCTCGGCGAGCTTGCGGTAGGTGGTGATCTTGCCGCCGAACACCGACAGCAGCGGCGCCCTGCCGCCCGCGTCGGAGACGTCGAAGACGTAGTCACGGGTCACCGCCGAGGGGTTGTCCCGGGCGTCATCGAACAGCGGCCGGATGCCGGAGAAGCTGGTCAGGATGTCGTCCCGGGTGTAGGGCGTCTTGAAGTAGCGATTGACCACGCGAAGCAGGTAGTCGATCTCCTCCCGGTCGATGGCCACCCGGTCCGGATCGCCCTCGTAGACGATGTCGGTGGTGCCCACCAGCAGCTTGTCGCCCTCGTAGGGGTTGACGAAGATCACCCGCTTGTCGTCGTTCTGCAGCAGGTAGGAGTTGGCGGTGGGATAATGCTTGGGCAGCACGATGTGGCTGCCCTTGACCAGCTTGACCCTGTCCTTGCTGCCCCCGTCCTTGCCTCCCTGGTCGACGAAGGCGCCCTTGAGGACCCTGTCCACCCAGGGGCCGGCGGCGTTGATCACCGCCCTGGCGGCGAGGGGAGTGATCTCGCCGCTCTCGGTGTCGGTGAGCTCGACCTCCCAGTGATCGGCACGCCGGCTCGCCCGGGTGCAGGCGGCACGCGGGTAGACCCTGGCCCCGAGGCGCGCGGCGTCGAGCGCATTGAGCACCACCAGGCGGGCATCGTCCACCCAGCAGTCGGCGTACTCGAAGCCCCTGGGGTAGTCGTCGCGGATCGCCTCGCCCTCCGGGCAGGAACGCAGGTCGAGGCCGCGGCTGCCGGGCAGCAGGTCGTCCTTGCCGCCCAGGTGGTCGTAGAGGAACAGGCCGGCACGGACCAGCCAGGCCGGGCGTTGCTCCGGGCTGTGGGGCAGCACGAAGCGCATCGGCCAGATGATGTGCGGCGCCTGCTTGAGCATGACGCTGCGCTCCTTGAGCGCCTCGCGCACCAGGCGGAACTCATAGTACTCCAGGTAGCGCAGGCCACCGTGAATCAGCTTGCCGCTGCGCGACGAGGTGCCCTGGGCCAGGTCGTCCTTCTCGCACAAGGCGACGGACAGGCCGCGGCCGGCGGCGTCCCGGGCGAAGCCGGCGCCGTTGATGCCGGCACCGATGATCAGCAGGTCGTAGAGGGGACGGCGGTCGCGCGTCTGGATCGTGGCGGATGAATCGGACATTCTTGCCTCCGGTCGGGGAGTGACGTGGACCGCTTCAGCGTTCGGCGGTGACGCGCTCGAGGTGGCGCCAGAAGCCGTCCGAATTGGTATGGGAACGGCGGTAGACCCCGAACAGCCGTTCGTAGAGGTTCTGCAGGGCGGGATCGGGCGCCATGCACTCCTCGGCCAGGAAGGGGGTCACCCAGGTCCGGCAGGCCTCGGCCAGGTCGCGGTGGTGCCCCAGGCACAGGCTCGCCACCATGGCGGCGCCGGCCGCGCCGGTTTCGCCCCGGGTCAGGGTGCGTACCGGGACCCCCATCACCGAGGCGAGGATGGTGCACAGCGTCCTGCTCTGGGCGGCGCCGCCGGTCAGCCGCAGCTCCTCCGGGTGGGCCTCCAGGGCGTGGTAGCAGTCGCGGGCGGCGAAGGCGACGCCCTCGTAGATGGCCCGCGCCATGTGCAGATGGTTGACCTCGGTGGAGAGGCCCAGGAACTGGGCCCGGGCGCGAGGATTGAAGAAAGGGCCGCGTTCGCCGTTGGCGCAGATGAAGGGGTGATAGACCACCCGCCCCGGCTCGGTGGTGGCCAGCGCCGCGTCGAGCCGCGGCAACAGCCCCTCGGCGGTCAGCGGCGCCTCGCCCAACGCCTCGAGCATCGCGTTGAGGCCCTTGATGAACCACTCCAGGTTGAGGGTGGCGGCCATGTTGGAGCACAGCTGTACCCAGGTGTCGGGCGCTACGCCGGGCATGGTGTAGCAGGACTGGTTGCTGAGCACGATGTCGCGCGGGTCCTCGCGCACGCAGAGGTGGGCCCCGGTGGTGCCGATGATGCTGCAGGCCACCCGCCTGCCGGGTTCATAGACGCCGGCGCCGAGGCCGGTGGCCAGCATGTCGACCGGCGCCAGCACCACCGGGGTGCCCTCGGCCACGCCGATCTCGCGGGCCACCTCGGCGCTGAGGGCGCCATGTTCACGGCTGCCGTCGAGGATCCGCGGCAGTCGCTCGCGGTGCCTGGCCAGACCGAACGCCTCGAGCACTTCGTCCGAATAGTCGCCGCTGCGGAAGTCACCGTAGGTCCACAGCGCCTCGGCCGGGTCGGTGGCGCGATCGCCGGTCAGGCAGAAGTAGAGCCAGTCCTTGCAGTGGAAGATGGTGGCCGCCGCGGCGACACGCTCGGGTTCGTGACGCTCGAGCCAGCTCAATTGGCCGCTCTGGATCGACTGGTTGAGCCCGGTCCCGGTGCGTCGGTACGCCTCGGGCCCGGTGCGGGTCGCCCGCCAGTGGGAGACGATGTCGCTGGCGCGGCTGTCGAGCCACAGCAGGGCATTGCCCACGGGCCGGCCCTCGGCGTCGATCATCCAGGTGCCGTCGCCCTGACCGGTCACCGCGATGGCGGCCAGCCGCGGAGCGAGCGCCGGGTGCTCGGCAAACAGGCGCTGGAGCGTGGCCCGGGCTGCCTCCCAGGTGCCCGGGAGGCTCTGCTCGACGCCCCCGTCGGGGCGGGTCTCGAGGCGATTCTCGCACTGGGTCTTGGCCAGCTCCCGGCCCTGGCGATCGAAGGCCACCGCCTTGATCACCGAGGTGCCCGCATCCAGGCCGACGATCACGTCATCGGCATGGGGCCCCTCGGGGGCAGGATGGAAAGCGTGAGCGCCGCCCGCGTTGTCGTTCATGGGCGTGTCTCCTGATGTTGTCGTTGTAGTAATCGTTGTGTCGTGATGGTGCGGGCCGGGCCCGCCGTGGCTAGGTCTCGTCCTCGTCGAGCAGGGCGAGCACCTCGCGGGCGACGACCTCGTCGGTGATCAGCCCCTTGAGCAGGCCACTGCGCAGCACCGATAGGGTGGCGCGCACCTTCTCCTCGCCACCGGCGACGGCGACGATATGGTGGTCGCGCAGCTGTTCGAGACTCAGTCCCAGCGTGCGGCCATTGATCTCGCAATCCACCTGGTGGCCCTGGGCATCCAGGAACTGGCCCAGCAGTTCCGCCTCGGCACCGGCCTCGTGCAGCCGGCGCGTATCCTCGGCATCGATCTCCCCGAGCTCCATGAGCAGGGAATGGCCCTGCGACGGCACCGCGCCCAGCCCCACCATGGTCAGGTCGGCGGCGGTGGCGAGCTTGATCACGTCCTGGACGCTGCGCTGCTCCATCAGCACGCGCTTGTGCTCGGCGGTATCGGCGAACAACGGCACCGGCAGCAGGTAGCCCTCGCCGCCGGTCTTGTCGACCAGACGGTGGATGACGTCGTAGGGGTTCAGGGCCATCTTGCGCACCACGCTGCCCAGCACGGGGACCATCTTGAGCCCCGAACAGTCCATCTGCGGCAGACAGTTGACCATCTCCGACAGGCTGCGGCCCCAGCCCAGTCCCAGCACCTCGACGCTCCTGGCATCCAGCCGGCTCTTCAGGTAGTAGGCCGCGGCCATGCCCAGGTTGGCAAAGGGGTTGGCGCCTTCCTCCGCCGGCATCGCCGGCACCACCGAGCACATCTCGAGGTTCATGCGCCGCATGAGCTCGTCCTCCAGGGTCAGCAACGCCTCGGGCGAGCCCTGGATGAACACCTGCACCGCCCCCATCTCGTGGGCCGCGGCGATCAGCCGGTGCACCTTCATGCGCGACACCCTCAGGCGGTCGGCGATCTGCGCCTGGGTATAGCCCCCCACATAGGAGAGCCAGGCCGCCCTCAGGGCCAGGTCGGTCTCGCTGTGACTCGGCGAGCTATTCTTCATGCTTCACTCCGGTTTTTGATATTTTGTTCGTGCACTGTTAAAAATAACGCTAGTGGAGGTTTTCGGGGCTGTCAAGACGTTCCCCATGTCCTGGGCATCCCCCGTGGAAGCCTCGCGCTAGCGGGCCTGATGGCGCCACGCCGTGGCGGGCCCGGCCCCACACCGACAACGACAAAGCGGGAGGTCAGCGTGCTCAAGCTCGCCGCCAATCTGACGTTCATGTTCACCGAGGTGCCCTTCCTGGAGCGCTTCGCCCGAGCCCGTGCCGCGGGCTTTCGCTACGTGGAGTTCCACAATCCCTACCCGTTCTGCGAGCGCCTCGAGGACATTGGCGATGCCGCGAGCCGGGCCGGCGTGGCGATCATCCACTTCAACCTGCCGGGGGGCGACTGGGAGGCGGGTGAGCGCGGCATCGCGGTCCTGCCCGAGCGCACCGACGAATTCCGCGAGGGGCTCGACACCACCATCGAGGTGGCCGGCCGGCTGGGCTGTGGCCAGCTCAACTGCCCGCTGGGCTATCCACACCCGGACCTGCCCCGGGCACCGCAGCACCAGACCCTGATCGACAACCTGCGCCATGCCGCCGAGGCCACGGCCCAGGCCGGCATTCGCTTGCTGGTGGAGCCGCTCAATCCCATCACCCATCCCGGTTACCCGCTGGTCAACACGGCCCAGGCGGTGGACCTGCAGGACGCCGTCGACCATCCCAACCTGTTGATCCAGTACGACTTCTATCAGATGCAGCGATCCGAGGGAGAGCTCATCGAGACGCTGCGGCGCCACCTCGATCGCATCGGCTTCGTGCAACTGGCGGACAACCCGGGACGCCACGAGCCGGGTACCGGGGAGATCAACTACCGTTACCTGTTCGCCGAGCTGGAGCGCATGGCCTTCGATCGCTTCATCTCGCTGGAATACAGCCCCAGCACCGACACCGAGGCGTCGCTCGACTGGATCCGCGACTATGGCATCCGGCATGCCTGAGCCAGGCATCGACCGACACACCGACAGCATGAGGAGCACGCCATGACCATGCCATTCTGGATAGGCACCAGCTGGAAGATGAACAAGACACTGGGCGAGGCCGCCGACTACTGTGCGGCCCTGCACGACGCCGAGCTGCTGCGCGATCCGCGCCTGCAAGGCTTCGTGATTCCGCCCTTCACCGCGCTGAGCGAAGTGTGCCGGGCCCTGGCCGACACGCCGGTGATGGTGGGCGCCCAGAACATGCACTGGGCCGATTCGGGCGCCTACACCGGGGAAGTGTCGCCGCCCATGGTCAGGGATTGCGGTGCCGATATCGTCGAGCTGGGACACTCCGAGCGGCGCGAGTCGTTCAACGAGACCGACGCGGCGATCAACCGCAAGGTCAAGGCCGCCCTGGCCCAGGGCCTGCGCCCGTTGATCTGCGTCGGCGAGACCGCCGAGGAGAAGGCCCTGGGGGCGGCCGCCGACACCGTGATCCGCCAGTGCCGGATCGCCCTCGGCGGCGTCCCCGCCGAGGCCCTGGAGCGCGTGCTGATCGCCTACGAGCCGGTCTGGGCCATCGGCGAGCACGGTACCCCGGCCACCGCCGAGGACGCCGGCTGGATGCACCGCCGCATCCGCGAGGCGCTGCCGACGACGGCACGGGGCGAGCCCCTGCCGGTGCTTTACGGCGGCAGCGTCAACCCGGACAACTGCGCCGAGCTCGCCGCCCTGCCGGAGGTGGCCGGCCTGTTCATCGGTCGCAGCGCCTGGCGGCCCGAGGGGCTGCTGCGGATCGCCGAGCGGGCCCTCGCGGCCCGTCCTGGTGCCTGAAGCCCCGCCTACTTCCCCATAAAAAACCCCGGCCATCCGGCCGGGGTCGAGCAAGGCTCTGCTCAGGACGAGGAAACAGTCCGGTTCACGCCATGGCCTCAGCCCTTGACGCCGCCGGCGGTCAGCCCGCCGATGATCCAGCGCTGGCAGATCAGGAAGGCGGCGGTGATCGGCAACCCGGAGAGCACCGCGGCGGCGGCGAAGTTGCCCCAGCGCTGGTTGTGGTCGGCGAGGTACTGCTGGGCGCCCACGGCGAGCGTCAGCTTGTGCTCGTCGACCAGCAGCACCGAGGCCATGGGGTACTCCATGATGCTCATCACGAAGGCGAGGATGAACACCACCATCAGGATCGGCACCGACAGCGGCAGCAGGATGTAGCGAAACGCCTGCCAGGTGCTGGCGCCGTCGACCATGGCGGCCTCCTCCAGCGAGCCGTCGATGGACTCGAAGTAGCCCTTGATGGTCCAGATGTGCAGCGCCACGGCGCCCAGCGAGGCGACGATCAGTGCGCCGTGGGTGTTGATGCCGAGCCAGGGCACCAACTGGCCCAGGCGGTCGAACAGCGCATAGAGCGCCACCAGCGAGAGCACCGCCGGGAACATCTGGAAGATCAGCATGCCCTTGAGGAGCGGCTCCTTGCCCTTGAAGCGCATGCGCGCGAAGGCGTAGGCGCTGGTGGTGGCCAGCATCACGATCAGGAAGGACGATACCACCGCCACCTTGATCGAGTTCCACAGCCACAGCAGCACCGGGAACGGCGGCTGGATGACGGTGCCGTCGGCGCGCTCCCAGGGGATGCCTAAGGCCAGTGCCCAGTGCTCCAGCGAGAAGCGCTCGGGGATCAGGCTGCCGGTGGCGAAGTTGCCCTCGCGGAAGGAGATCGAGATCACCAGTAGCAACGGGAAGACGATCAGCGAGACAAAGCCGATCAGCGCCAGGTGCGCGCCCAGCCGGCGGGCGCGAATCGAACGGGGTTGGACCATTGCCATGGGAAAGCTCCTGAGACCGTGTGAATCAGACCTTGACCTTGGAGAGGCGCAGGTTGAGCAGCGACATGCCGGCCACCAGCAGGAAGATCAGGGTGGCGATGGCCGCCGCCAGGCCGAAGTTCTGGCCGGCGTCCTGGAAGGCGATGCGGTAGGTGTAGCTGACCAGCAGGTCGGTGGTGCCCGCCGGCGTGCTGGCGCCGAGGATATCCGGGTTCCCCCCGGTGAGCAGGGCGATCAGCACGAAGTTGTTGAAGTTGAAGGCGAAGCAGGCGATCAGCAGGGGCGTCAGCGGCTTGAGGATCAGCGGCAGGGTGATCTTGAGCAGGTTGGTGACGGGGCCGCCGCCGTCCACCGCCGAGGCCTCATAGAGATCCTTCGGGATCGACTGGATCAGCCCCATGCAGAGCAGCAGCATGTAGGGATAGCCGAGCCAGGTATTGACGATCAGCAGCATGGTGCGCGCCAGCCAGGGGTCGGTGAACCACTCCGGGCGGATGCCGAACAGCGAGTCGAGGATCATGTTCACCTCACCGAAGTGCTGGTTGAACATCCCCTTGAAGATCAGGATCGAGATGAAGGCCGGCACCGCGTAGGGCAGGATCAGCAGCGTGCGGTAGATCGCCTTGCCCCTGAGCTGCTCCCACTGCAGCAGCGAGGCGAGCACGAAGCCGACGATCAGGGTGAACAGCACGGTGAGCCCGGCGAAGGCGAAGGTCCAGACGAATATCTGCACGAAGGGCCCGCGGATGTCCGGGTCGGCGACGATGCGGGTGTAGTTGTCGAGCCCCACCGCCACCGGCCAGCCCGGGGTGATCGTCGCGCCGTCGTCGGTGACGAAGAAGCCGGTCTCCTGATCCGGCGTCAGCACCCGGTCGTCGCGGCGATCGTAGAGCGAACCGTCGTCGCGGGCCTGGTAGCGGTCGAGCATCGGCGCGAAGCTTCTCATGCCCGCCATGCGCAGCTCGACCCCCTCCGGGGTGACCAGGGTCAGGGCCTGCAGGGCGCCGCGCGCCGAGATCACCTCGCGCATGGCCAGCGGCTCGGCCTGCGGCGGGGCTTCCACGGGCTGGACGTCGATGGTCCGCGCCTCCTCGTTGGCCAGGTTCAGCGGCGCGGTCACGAAGCGCCGCTGCCCCGCCATGACCTCATCCAGTTCGCCGCTCGCCTCCGCCTCCAGATAGAGCCGGACGAGCTCGCCCTCGCGGTACAGCGAGAAGGGGAAGGCGGCCCCCTCCTCCTGATAGCTGCGCGACATCAGTTGGGCCCGCACCCGCTCCTCGCTGAGCAGGTTGCTGGAGCTGTAGTTGCTGAAGCTGATGCCGATGGTGTAGAGCAGTGGAAAGATCACGAACACCCCGAGCCCCGCCACCGCCGGGAAGATGTAGCGGTGGCTCATCAGGCTGCGCCGGGTGAACACCACCGCCATGGCGGCACCGAGCACCAGGAACAGCAGGGCGAACATCCACTGGCCGTTGAGGTGGAAGGCCAGCACCAGCCACAGCAGGGCCAGGACCAGGGTGGCGACCAGGGCACGCAGGGCCCAGCGGGTATAGCGTTCCCCGAGGTGACGCGAACGATGCCGCGGCAGGCCTCGGGAGGCGTTGGTGGTATACATGGGAGTGTCCTGCGGGATGGGCCGATGCGGCGTGCCGCGCCGGCCCGTGGTGAGCATGAAGGGGCATCGGTTACTGGCGCATGCGGCGCGCCGCGGCGTCGAGGGCCTCCCGGGGCGACTGGCGGCCGCTGCCGATGTTCTGCAGCGCCGGCTCCATGGCGGCCCAGAAGGCACCCATCTCGGGGATGTTGGGCATCGGCATGCCGACCTCGGCGTTGGACAGGGTGGCGGCGATGTTGGGGTCGCTCTCCAGCGCCTCCTGGTAGGCGATGTGGGCCACCGCCCCCAGCGAGCCGTCGCCGTTGAAAGTGCGCAGCCCCTCCTCGCTGAGCAGGTAGTTCTCGAGGAACTCGATGGCCAGGAAGTCGTTGGGTGAAGCCGAGCTGATCATCGCGGTCATCACCCCGAACATCGGCCGGGCCCGCTGGTCGCCCACCCTGGGCAGCAGCGCCACCCCGAAGTCGATGCCGCTGCGCTCGAGGTTGCTCCAGGCCCAGGGGCCGCTGATCATGGTCGCCACCTCGCCGCGGTTGAAGCGGGTATCGGCGAGGTTGTAGTCGGTGCCGCGGGGCAGCACGCCGCTCTCGATCAGCCCGACGAGCAGCTCGGCACCCTGGACGGCCCCCTCGTTGTTGACGCCGATGTCGGCCACGTCGAACCCGTCCTCGGTCTGGCGGAAGGGGTAGCCGCCGTTGGCGGCCAGCAGGGTCCAGCCGTAGTAGGGCTCGCTGTAATCGAAGAGGATCGCCTTCTTGCCCTGCTCGGCCAGCTCGGCGTCCAGGGCCGCCAGTTCCTCGAAGCTCTCCGGCGCCTGGTCGACGAGCGCCTTGTTGTAGATCAGCCCCAGCGACTCCACCGAGATCGGGTAGCCATAGGTCTCGCCGTTCCACAGCGCGGCGTCCCAGGTGAAGTCGAAGTAGCGTTCGCGGAAGCCGTCCGACGGCGAGATCGGAGTGAGCAGGCCGCTCTGGGCCCATTCGCCCATGCGGTCGTGGGCCCAGATCACGATATCCGGTCCCTGGCTGCTGCCGGCGGCCTGCTGGAAGCGGTCGGTGAGGTTGTCGGGGTGGACGATCTCGATGGCGATGCCGGTATCCTCGGTGAACCGGGCGGCGACCTCGCGGATGCCCTCGGGGCCCTTGTTGTCGCCCATCCAGATGGTCAGGCGGTCGTCCTCGAAGGCCATGGCGGGCAGCGAGAGACCGGCGGCCAGGGTGGCGGCCAGTAGCGGGAACATGAAACCGTGGCGTGCCTTGATCATGGGTCTCGTACCTCCTGATTGTTGTTATCAAGCGTCGTGTCCGACGCGTGACTGTCGAACGTTGCTAGCCTCGCCAATCGCCGCGTCGACGACCTCCTCCCCGAGGGGCGCAGGGGTGGCGTATGGGTGGGGCGTAGTCATGGCGGTCAGGCCGAACCCGATTGAGCCGCTATACTGGTAGGGGCATCCCGGTCCCTGGGTGCCGGAGGCGTGTCGTGCCGGCGGGGGCAGGATGCGGGCTAGCCTGTGACGTAGGGCAACGGGGCTCCGCCCACAAGAACGCCGAACGACGCGAGCGGAGCCGGGAGTGATCGGCTTGATACGCGCAGAGGACGTCACCAAGATCTTCGGCCCCGCCCCGGCGTCGGTGCTGCCGCTGCTGGAGGCGGGCAAGGGCAAGAGCGAGATCCAGGCCGAGACCGGCCATGTGCTGGGGGTGCACAAGGTCAGCTTCGCCCTGGAGCCCGGCGAGGTGTTCGTCATCATGGGGCTCTCGGGCAGCGGCAAGTCGACCCTGATCCGCTGCGTCAACCGGCTGTTCGAGCCCACCGCCGGGCACATCTTCTTCCAGCACCCCGACGAAGGGGAAGTGGACATCACCGGGCTGTCCCCGGAACGCCTGCGCCAGCTGCGCAAGTACCACATGAGCATGGTCTTCCAGCACTTCGCCCTCTTCCCCCACCGTACGGTGCTCGCCAATGTCGCCTATGGCCTGGAAGTCCAGGGCCGTCCGTCGGCCGAACGCCTGCGCCACGCCGGGGAGATGCTGGAGATGGTGGGGCTCGGCGACTGGGGCCGCGCCTACCCGGCCGAGCTCTCGGGCGGCATGCAACAGCGGGTCGGGCTGGCCCGGGCGCTGGCCACCGATGCCCGGGTGCTGCTGATGGACGAGCCCTTCTCGGCCCTGGACCCGCTGATCAAGGTCAACATGCAGCAGGAGCTGAAGAGGATCCAGGCGCAGCTGGGCCGCACCATCCTGTTCATCACCCACGACCTGGACGAAGCCATGCACATCGGCGACCACATCGCCATCATGGAGGAGGGCAAGGTCGTCCAGCTCGGCACGCCCGAGGAGATCCTGGTCAATCCGCGCACCGAGTACGTCGCCCGGTTCGTGGAGCATGCCGACCCCACCGGCGTGATCACCGCCGGCACCATCGCCCTGCCCTTCGATCCCCAGGCCTTCCCCCGGCAGGCAGACGCCGAGGGGGTGCGCTTCGTCGCCAGCCGCGACCTGCCCGAGCTGCAGTACGGCCTGGATGATCACGGCCGCCTGCGCCGGGCCCGGCTGGGCGATCGTGAGTTGGAGATTCAGCCGCTGGAGACCGTGCTGGCCTCCGAGGCGCCGCAGACCCGCCGCGAGGACCTGCTGATGCAGTGCCCGCGGGCAACGGTGTTGCGACGGGTGCTGCGGGGACGCACCCGCTCCGCCCTGCCGGTGCTGGTGACCGAGGAGGATGGCCGTGTCGTCGGCCTGATCGACGAGCCGCAGCTGATCAGGGGCATCCTGGAGAAGCGCGGGCCGGCAGCCGGCAGCGAACCGCAGCCGGCCCGGGAGGAGGTGTCACCATGACCGAGTTCCTCGAATTCCTGCGCCAGTTGCTCATCGATCCCTTCGGGCTGCTCGAGGCCCTGCCGGTGCGGCAGTGGATCACCGACGCGGTCAACTGGATCGTCGGCAACTTCCGCGACTTCTTCCGCACCTATGTCAGCCCGCCGGTGCGGGGCGTCATGGGCTTCACCCAGACGACCCTGGGGGGCATCCCCCCCGGGCTGTTCCTGATCGGCATCTTCCTGGTCGGCTGGCGGGCCGCCTCCTGGCGGGTGGGGCTGTTCAGCCTGATCGCCTTCGCCCTGGTGGGCTTCATGGGCGTCTGGGATGCCCTGGTGGTCACCCTGTCGCTGGTCGCCACCGCGGTGCTGTTCTGCATGATCATCGGCCTGCCGCTGGGCATCCTCTGTTCGCGCAGCGACCGCTTCGCCAACGCCATGCGCCCGATTCTCGACATCATGCAGACCACCCCGCCCTTCGTCTATCTGGTGCCGGCGGTGATGCTGTTCAGCATCGGTAACGTGCCGGGGCTGATCGCCACCATCATCTTCGCCATGCCGCCGATGATCCGCCTCACCAACCTGGGCATCCGCCAGGTGCGCCAGGAGTATATCGAGGCGGCGGTGGCCTTCGGCTCCACCCCACGCCAGATCCTGTGGAAGGTGCAGTTTCCCCTGGCCATGCCGACCATCATGGCCGGGCTCAACCAGACCATCATGCTCGCCCTGTCCATGGTGGTGATCGCCGCCATCATCGGGGCCGGCGGCCTCGGCCTCGAGGTCTACGCCGGGCTCGAGCGGCTCAATATCGGGCAGGCCTTCGTCGGCGGCATCGGTATCGTGCTGCTGGCCATGGTCCTGGACCGCATCACCCAGGGGCTGGGTGACAAGGGCCCCGGCAAGGACAGCAAGCAAGCGCCCTGACCGGGAAGGAGGTGACACGACCGCGCAGACGACCGAAGACACCGGGGCAGGGCAGCGATTTCCCTGTCGTTCACAACATGCTGGGAGGCTGAAGCGATGAAACTCCATGCCCGTACTGTGCGTCCGCTGAAGTGGGCCATACTGGCTGCCGCCGCGGCCTGGGCCCTCACCGCCACCGAGAACACGGCAGCCGACCAACCCGGCGAGGGCGTGTCGGTGCAACCGGCCGTGGCGACCTGGACCTCGGCGGTGCCCGTGAGCTGGGTGTTCGTCGAGCTGCTCACGGAACTCGGCTACGATGTGCAGACTCCCATTTCGCTCTCCAACCCGGTCGCCTACCTGGCGATCACCGAAGGCGACGCCCACTACTGGCCCAACGGCTGGTTCCCGCTGCACGACCCGCAGCTCCCGGATGGCTTCCACGATGTTGCCACCCTCTTCGATCCCCACTGCCCGGCCTGCGGCATCCAGGGCTACCTGGTGGATACCCCGTCGATCGAGGAGTACGACATCACCGGGATCAATGACTTCACCCGCGACGAGGTGAAGGCCGCCTTCGACGCCACCGGTGACGGCAAGGCCGACCTGTTCGGCTGCCCCCCGGGCTGGGGCTGCCACGAGGGCATCAACGCCATGCTCGACAAGTTCGAGCTGCGCGACCATATCAACCACGTGGATGCCGGCTACGCCGCCAACTTCGCCGAGGCCCTGTCGCGCATCCAGAACGGCGAACCGGCGCTCTACTACACCTGGGGTCCCAGCGCCTGGCTGCTGTCGCTGGTGCCCGGCGATGACGTGATGTGGATCAACGCCCCGGGCATCGTCGAGGACGAGGCCGAGCGGACCGAGGGTGTCGAGGGCGCAGTCAGCGATCCCGTCGAGATGGGCTTTGTGGCCGCCGATATCCAGGTCGCCGCCAACAACGACTTCCTCGAGGCCAACCCGGCCGCCGCCGAGCTGTTCCGGCAGGTGCGGTTGCCGCTGGAGTGGATCAGCGAGGTGGACGGCGCCATGGACGAACAGAATCTCAGGGACGACGAGGTGCGTCCGCTGGTGGCCGAATGGATCGCCGCCAACCGCGACACCGTGGACGAATGGCTGGAAGCCGCCCGCGGCGCCGCCGAGTAAGGCCGGCCCGACACGACCACGCCTCGGGGCGTGGCCGTGTCGAACCGGGCAAGGCATCACGATTCCACTGACAAGAGCACTACCGAGGAATGACAATCTGTTACTCTCTGAGCTGTCTGCCTCAACCTCGGGATCGGAGCCCCCATGGACTGGAACCTCGCCTATCTCTGGCTGGCCATCGCCCTACTGCTGGGCCTCTCGGAACTGATGTCCGGCGGGCTGGTGCTGCTGGCGCTGGGCGTGGCCGCCGCCCTGACCGCCGGCCTGGCCGCCCTGGAGCTGGCGCTGCCCTGGCAGCTGCTGGGCATGGGCGTGTTCTCGGGGCTGCTGGTGCCGCTGGCGGTGATGGTGATCCGGCCGCGGTTCTCGCCCCGTGGCGTGGCCTACGGCACCACCGGCACCGGGGTGGAGAAGCATCGCACCTACACCACCCTCAAGCGCGACTTCGACGGGGCCACCGGCATCAAGATCAACGGCGACTTCTACCGCCTGCGGGTGGTGGAAACCGGCGCCACCGAGCTGCCGGCGGGTACCCGGGTGACCTTCAAGCGATTCGACGGCACGACTGCCCTCGTCTCGCCCATCCCCCCCGATTCCTCCACGACAAGCGTCTCATCCACACCACACAGGGAGCAGTGAACATGGATCTACCATTCAGCCCGGGCCTGATCCTCAGCCTGATCATCGTCGTCATCGGCATCCTGGTCATCGTCAAGGGGCTGGTGATCGTGCGCCAGTCCGAGGTCTTGGTCATCGAGCGCCTGGGGTCGTTCCACCGGCTGCTCGAGAGCGGGATCAACATCATCATCCCCTTCATCGAGCAGCCCCGCGCCATCACCATGATCCGCTATCGGAAGATGGGCGAGGAGTACCATCCGATCACCAGCGACGAGATCCGCATCGACCGCCGCGAGACAGTGATGGACTTCCCCGGCCAGCCGGTGGTCACCACCGACAATGTCACGGTGACCATCAACGGCGCCCTCTACTACCAGATCATCGACCCCAAGCGGGCCGTCTACGAGGTCGAGAACATGAGCCAGGCGGTGGAGGTGCTGGCCAAGACTACCCTGCGGTCGGTGGTCGGCAAGATGGAGCTCGACAAGCTGTTCGAGTCCCGCGCCGAGGTCAACAACGAGATCCAGGCCGCCATGGAGGAGCCCGCCTCCAAGTGGGGGGTGAAGATCTCGCGGGTCGAGGTGCAGGACATCGCCATGCCCGAGGAGGTGGAGACCGCCATGCGCCTGCAGATGGCCGCCGAGCGCAAGCGTCGCGCCACGGTGACCGAGGCCGAGGGCGAGAAGGCCGCGGCCATCGCCAAGGCCCAGGGGCAGCGCGAATCGGCGATCCTCAATGCCCAGGGCGACAAGGAGTCGGCCATCCTGCGGGCCCAGGGCGAGCAGGAGTCGATCAAGCTGGTCCTCAATGCCATCGGCGACAGCGAGGAGAACAAGCGCACCGTGGTCGGCTACCTGCTGGGCCAGAGTTACATCAAGGTCCTGCCGAACATGGCCGGTGAAGGGGAGCGTGTGTTCGTGCCCTACGAATCCAGCGCCCTGCTCGGCTCGATGGGCATGTTCCGCGAGATGGCCGGCTCCCCGGAAGACGCCGTGGCCAGCCACCTGAGGGCCAACGGCAACCACAGCGGCCTGCGCGGCGGCGTGGTCGGGGGGGCCGCCACGGGCGGCTGAGCGAATGCCGCACGCCGCGAACGCCCGGGCAAGCCCTGGCCGAGCGCGGCGTGCGGCGCGCTGGTGAAGGGCATCGCGGCATCACCGATACTCGTCATGATCCTAGTCATAATCGATATTTCAATAATTCATGAACTCATGTAATGATGAAACACATGAACGATGAGCTGATGGTCAAACGACTCGGCGCCCTGGCGCATCCCGTGCGCCTGGCGATCGTGCGGGCACTGGTACGGGCCGGTCCCGCCGGCCTGCCGGCCGGAAAACTGGGGGAATCCCTGGGCATCGCGCCCAGCGCCCTGACGTTCCACCTGCAGAAGCTGGCCCATGTCGGCCTGGTCAGCTCACGCCGGGAAGGGCAGTTCATGATCTATACCGCGGCTTTCAGCGACCTGCTCGATCTGGCGGATGGCCTGGTGGGCGCCTGCTGTGCCGACACGCCCGAGGCGTGTGGCCCGCGCTGCCCCTCCGCAAGACGGTGACGTCGGCTCGCTCACGCCCATTCGGATCGAGGAGTTCAGCATGAATGATGTCCAACCCTCCGGCCGTTCCTGGCCTCGCGCCATTGGAATCGGGCTGATCGTTTCCCTGCTGACGGCGCTGGTGATGGGTGCCCTGATGGGGCTGGGGGTCTCTCCCTTCCCCCAACCGCCCTCGCTGGCCTTCGCCGAAACGATCCTGGCACGCAGCCTGCCGCTACCCGTCGGCTTGCTGTTCCACACCGTCTACGTGACCTTCTGGTGCGTGGTGTTCGTGCGTTTTTTCCCGCAACGCAACATCAAGACGGCCCTGGGGCTTGCCGCGGCGCTGTGGCTGGTGATCCTGGTGATCTTCTTTCCGGTGGTGGGCTGGGGGATCGCCGGGCTGGGTATCGGTCCCCGGCTGATTCCGGCCTCCCTGCTGCCGCACCTGCTGTTCGGGATCCTGCTGTGGGGGCTGGACGCCTACCTGCCGCGCAAGCCCGCCGACACGACATAGGCCATGGCACCGATGACGCGGATATCCGACGAGAGCACCTGACCGCGGTCCGGGCTCGTGGAACAGCCGTCAGGCCGCGATCCGGACGAGGTGGCGGGACTCGGCGATCAATCGAACGATCTCCCGGTGATCGATCATTCGGGATCTCCTGGCGCAGTGGTCCAGCGATCAACCGACGGGCCGATACCGAAGCGTTCCAGCTGCATTTCCTGCAGGCGGCTCAGGGTGCGCTGGAACGGAAAGGCCAGGTAGCCGCGAGGGTAGAGATCGGGCAGCGCCACCTCGGCCTCCAGGTAGAGCGGCGTGCGCCGGTCATAACATTCGTCGACCAGGGCGATGAAGCGGCGCACGCCGTCGTCCTTGCGGGACAGCGGCGGCAGTTCCCGCTCCCCGGCCACCACGCGTTCGGCGCCATCCTCGGTACCGCGTGCGATGCCACCGACACGATGCGTGTCGCTCAGACGCGGCACCTCGCCGATCAGGACATGGTCGAAGCGGTCGACCAGGGCGATGAAGTCCAGGGCCGCCAGGGGCTGCTCGCACAGATCCACATAGCGGCACCAGACCACCGTCGCGCTGCGGCACCGCACTGCGATGCGGCGATGTCCCAGCTCGATGGGTCCATCGTCGCGTGCCTCGCCCGCGCTCAACCGCTCGAACACCGCGCCCAGCGCACTCGGTCGAGCGGGCGGCTTCACCCAGTAGCGCGGGTGCGCCTTGCCGGGGTGTAGCCGGTGATCGCGGCCGCCATCCAGCTCGACCACCTGCATATGGCGCTCGATGGCGGCGATGGCCGGCAGGAAACGCTCGCGGTTGAAGCCATCGGCATAGAGCTGGTCGGGTGCCTGATTGGACGTGCAGACCAGCGTCACCCCGTGATCGAACATCGCGCCCAGCAGCCGGCCGAGCAGCATCGCATCGGCAATATCGCTGACGAACAGCTCGTCGAGGCACAGCACCCGAACCTCGTCACCCAGTTCACGGGCCAGGGCCGCCAGGGGGTCGGCGGTCCCGCGCAGCTGGAACTGGCGCCGGTGAACCCAGCGCATGAAATGGTGGAAATGCAGGCGCCGGGCCGGCACCCGGAGGCCGCGATGGAAGCCGTCCATCAGCCAGGTCTTGCCGCGCCCGACCGGTCCCCAGAGATAGACGCCCGGTATCCGTTCACTATGCACCGCGTCAGCGTCCCGGTGCACGGCATGGAAGCAGCGCTCGAGCCGGACGGCTGCCGACTGCTGGGCCTCGTCCGCCACGAAACCGTGGCGTTCCACCGCCCGCCGATAGGTCGCCAGGGGCGAGGCCGCCGTCATTCGGCGTCCAGGCGGCGGATCATGATGGTCACGTCTTCGCCCCGGTAGTTCAGCGCCTCGTGATCCTGCCAGCCCAGCCGGCGATACAGCGCCTGCTGATCCGGGGTAAACAGGTAGCAACAGGCGAGTCCGCTCGCGGCCGCCTCGGCCTCGACCCGCCGAACGAGTCGCGAGGCGATGCCTTGCCCCCGCCACTCGGGCGGCACGAACACCGACGCCAGCCAGGGACTCAGCTCGCGGCGCACGCGCATGTCGTCGCTCACCAGGCTGGCCGTGCCCACCGGTGTCTCCCCTCCCATCTCGTCATCGACCAGGGCCACGAACACCGACGGCACCCCGGCCGGGCCGCACTCATCACGCAGCCCCACCCGCCGCGAGGCCCGTGTCTCGCCGGGCGTCAAATGCCCCCACTCGGCATGGGTCCAGGCCGCCACGATGGCGATATGGGACGAGCGGAAGCTCAGCCGTTCGATCCTCAGGGGGGGCGTCATCGTCGTCACTCCGTGGCATGTCGGCCCACGATAACAGAAAGGCCCCGGCCCGCCACCAGGGCGGACCGGGGCCTCACGCCGTCTCGGCGTCAGCCCAGCTGGAAGGGATAAACCGCACCGATTGCGAGGATCCGCGTCAGCTCATCCAGGGCGGCAAGCGTCTCCACGACGAGCTGCGGATCGGCGAGATCCTCCGGCGCCAGGCGGTCGCGATAGTGGCGCTCGACCCAGGCGATGAGCTCACCATGGAGGGCCTCGTCGAGCAACACCCGGCCGGAGAGCGCGGCGCGCTCGGCCTCGCCGAGCACCACCCGCAGCCGCAGGCAGGCGGGACCGCCGCCATTGCGCATGCTCTGCTTGACGTCCTTGACCACCACCTCGGCGATCGGGTTGTTGCCCGCCAGCAGGTGATCCTGGATCGTCCGCCAGACGCTCTCGCGCTCCTGGCACTCGCCGGGCACCACCAGGGTCATGGTGCCGTCCGGGTTGGAGAGCAGCTGGGAATTGAACAGGTAGGATGCCACGGCGTCCTCGAGGCTCACCGCCTCCAGCGGCACCCGTACCGGGATCAAGGGCGTGGCGAGCTTGGCGCGCAGCTCGTCGAGGGTCGCCCGTTCGTCGAGGAAGGCCATCTCGTGGTAGAGCAGCACCGGGCCGTTGCCCACGGCGATGACGTCGTTGTGGAAGACCCCGGCATCGATGGCGTCGGGGTGCTGCTGGGCGAACACCGTCTGCGACTCGCCGAGGCCGTGCTGGCGGGCCACCGCCTGGCTCGCCTCGAGGGTCTGGCGGGCCGGGAAGCGTTTCGGGGCGACGCTCTCTTCCGCCCCCCAGCCGAAGGCCTCGCGGCCATAGACGAACAGGTGCACGCCGGGCTCGCCGTGACCGCCGCAGAGCCGGGTGTGGTTGGCCGCGCCCTCGTCGGAGAAGGCCGGGCTCGCCGGCAGCACCGGGTGGTGGGCGAAGTGGGCATCACTGCGGAAGATCGCCGCCAGCACCCGCGCCGTGGTCGCCGGCTCCAGGAAGCGATGGAAGCTCGACTGCAGGTTGGCCGGGGTGAAGTGCACCCGGCCATCCGGGGCGTCGAGGCTCGGCGTCACGGTGGCGGCATTGGCCGTCCACATGCTCGAGGCCGAACAGACCGCGCGCAGGATCTGCGGCGCCTCGCCCGCCGCCCGGGCCAGCACCTCGGTGTCACTGCCGGTGAAGCCGAGCGAGCGCAGCGCCCCGAGGTCGGGACGCTGCTGGGGCGGCAGCACCCCCTGGGCGTAGCCGGCGTCCATCAGCGACTTCATCTTGGCCAGCCCCTGCAGGGCGGCCTCCCTGGGATTGGCCACCAGCCCCTCGTGGGTCATGGAGGCCACGTTGCCCAGCGCCAGGCCCGAGTAGTTGTGGGTCGGCCCCACCAGGCCGTCGAAATTGACCTCACGGTAGTTCATAACACCACTCCCGGGGGCAGTTGGTCGGGTAGATGCAGGTCTTCACTCTCCATGGAGGCCACCGGATAGGCGCAGTAGTCGGCGGCATAGAAGGCACTGGGGCGATGGTTGCCGCTGTCGCCCACCCCGCCGAAGGGGGCATCGCCGGAGGCACCGGTGGTCTGGCGGTTCCAGTTGCTGATCCCGGCACGGATGCGCAGCAGGAAGTCGTCCCAGTCGGCGCGCTCGCCGCCGATCAGGCCGGCGGAGAGGCCGTAGCGGGTGTCGTTGGCCAGGGCGATGGCCTCGTCCCAGCCCCGGTAACGGGTTACCTTGAGCAGCGGGCCGAAGTGCTCCTCGTCGGGCACCGCCAGGCCGGTGACATCGATCAGCGCCGGTGTGAGCAGGCTGGTGCCCTCCTCCAGGCGCTCCATGCGCGACAGCACCACCCCGCCCAGGGCCTCCAGCTCGTCCTGGGCCTTGAGCAGGCCGTCGGCCGCCCGGGGGCTTACCAGGCCGCCATAGAAGGGGGCCGGCTCCGCGAACTGCCCGGCGACCCGCAGCCGCGAGATGGCGTCGCTCAGCGCATCGAGCAGGCGGTCGCCGACCTGCCCCTCGGGCACGATCAGCCGTCGCGCGCAGGTGCAGCGCTGGCCGCCGGAGAGGAAGGCCGACTGCAGGATGGTCAGCACCGCGGCGTCCTGGTCGGGCACGTCCCTCACTACCAGGGGGTTGTTGCCGCCCATCTCCAGCGCCAGGATCTTGTCGAACTGGCCGGCTAGCTGGCGATGCAGGATCCCGCCCACCTTGGCGCTGCCGGTGAACAGCAGGCCGTCGATGCCGGGGTGGGCCGAGAGCGCCTGGCCCGTCGCGGCCGCCCCCTGCACCAGGTTGATCACGCCGTCGGGAAGCCCCGCCTCCTGCCAGCACTGCAGGGTGAGATCGGCGGTCAGCGGGGTCTGCTCGCTGGGCTTGAACACCACGCTGTTGCCGGCCAGCAGCGCCGGCACCATATGGCCGTTGGGCAGGTGGCCGGGGAAGTTGTAGGGACCGAACACCGCCATCACGCCGTGGGGGCGATGGCGCAGTACCGCCGTCGCATCGCCCAGGTCGCGACGGCGCTCGCCGGTGCGTTCCTGGTAGGCGCGGATAGAGATCGCCACCTTGCCGATCATCGCCCCCACCTCGGTGCGCGCCTCCCACAGCGGCTTGCCGGTCTCGTGGGCGATGGCCGTGGCCAGGTCCTCGCGGTGGGACTCCAGCACCCCGCGGAAGCGCTCCACCAGCGCCTGACGCTCGGCGAACGGGGTGCGGGCCCAGGCCGGAAAGGCTCGGCGTGCCGCGGCCACCGCCGCCTCGACCTGTCCCTCGCTGGCGGCCGCCCCCTGCCAGAGGCGTTCGTTGGACACCGGGTCGTGCTTGGCGAAGTGCTCGCCGCTTCCCTCCTGCCAGTGGCCATCGATCAGCAGTTGCCGTCTCGCCTTCATCACGCCTCCTCCTCGGTATCCAGTATGCGCAGGGTATCGCCCGCGGCGACCTCGAGCCGCCGCGCTTCCTCCTCGCTCAGCGTCAGCACGTCATGCGCGTCGGGCCCGCGCCCCACCCAGGCGGCTCGGAAACCGGCCATGCCGGTGGTGGCCGCCAGCCAGCGGCGGCGGGCGTCGGTGGGTGCGGCACCGGCCTTGACCTCGACCCGGCAGTGGCGCGACACGCGCACGCCGCGCACGTCGTCGATGTAGGCCTCCACCGTGGGGCCGCCGTCGAAGATGTCGATATAGCCCTCCCAGCGCAGGCCCTCCTTCTTCAGCATCGCCAGCGCCGGCCGGGTCTGTTCGTGGACCTGGCCGATGCAGGCCCGCGCCTCGTCCGAGAGGAAGGGCGTGTAGATCGGGAACTTGGGCATCAGCTCGCCGATGAAGCTCTTCTGCCCCAGCCCCGTGAGCTTGTCCGCCTCATCGAAGTCCAGCGGGAAGAAGTGGCTGCCCAGGCAGTGCCAGAAGGGGCTCCTGCCGTGCTCGTCGAAGACGCCGCGCATCTCCGCCAGCACCTTGTCCGGGAAGCGGTCGCGGAACTCGGCCATGAACAGCCAGCGCATCATCGACAGCAGGGCACCGTTGCGCTCGTGGCGACGGTCGGCGCCGCGGTACTCCGGGCGCAGGAACAGCGAGGCGACCTCGGCATCGCCGGTATGGTCGGAGCTCAAGAACAGCGTATCGATGGTGCGATGCATGTCGAGCTGCACCGACGAGTGGGCCAGGGTGCCCAGCCGGTAATGATAGAAGGGCACCTCGCGCCCCACCTGTCCCTCGATGGCACAGCAGCCGGCCAGCTTGCCCTGGTCCTCGTCCTCGAGCACGAAGAAGTAGAGCCGCTGGTCCTGCGGGGTGCGCTCCTCGAAGGCACTCACCGCCAGGGCGATCTTGGCGGCCAGGAAGTCGCGGTTGTCGGGCAGCGAGGTGAAGCCCACGCCGGTTTCCCGGGCCAGGGCCTGCAGGTCGTCCAGGTCGCCTTCGGCGATGGGTCGAATGCGCATCACAGTTCTCCCTCGTCGTAGCCCGGGTCATGTTCCTCCGCCCCCGGCAGGGCGAGCGGCGCGGCGAGCACGGCGCGGCCCTCCTCGACCCCGAGCAGGTCGGCGTGCTCGGGCGAGAGCATCAGCTGGCCGGTGGGCGACAGCGCATAGCGCGTCACCACGCAGCGGAAGTCTGCCAGCTGCTGGTTGGCGACCATGGCCGGCTCGGCATCGGGCAGGGCATGCTCCGGGCGGATGCGCACCGGGTGCCAGGCGGCCCGCCGGAAGCTGGCGAGCCGCTCGCGCTCGCCCTTGATCACCGGGCCGGCGTCGAAGATGTCCACGTGGCGCGAGCGCAGGAAGCCCTCGGCCAGCATCTCGGCCAGGGCCTCCTCATGGTCGGGATGCTCGCGGCCGATGGCGGCCCGGGCCTGGGGGGTGAGCAGCGCCAGGTAGAGCGGGAACTGCGGCATCACCTCGGCGATGAAGCTCTTCGAGCGCACCCCGGCCAGGTAGTTGATCTCCTGGTAGTCGCGGACGAAGAAGTGGCGGCCCACGCTGTTCCAGAACGGCGACTCGCCGCCGTCGTCCAGGTAGCCGGGGAAGGCCATCGCCAGGATGTCGGCGAAGCGCTCCGGGTACTGGGCGATGAACATCAGCCGCGCCCGACGCAGCAGGCTCTCGGCGCTAGTCCCCTTGTAGCGCGGATCCAGCGACAGGGCGCACAGCAGGCTCGCCTCGGAGACCTCGTGGGAGAGCGCCAGGGTCTGCACCTCGCGACGCACGTCGAGCTGCTGCGAGGCGTGGATCAGCGTTTCCTGGCGATAGGTGTAGTAGGCCTCGCGGGCGCCGGCCTGGGCACGCACGGTGGCGGTGCCCACGATCTCGCCGCGCTCCAGGTCCTCGAGCACGAAGGTGTAGTGCTCGTCGCCGGGAAACTCCACCTCGTGGCCGAAGGCCTGGCGGGAGCGGGTGATGCGCTCCTCGAGGCGGTCGCGATGGGCCGGCAGGTTGGTCAACCGCGGGGTGGCGGTCCCGGCCAGCCGCTCCAGGGCCGGCAGGTCCGCCGAGCGGACGGGGCGTACGACCAGCATGGCGGTGCCTCCGGATCGGGATTCGTCGTCAACCATGGCGGAGCTGCGACTCACTGCGCCGCCACCAGCCGCGCCACGGCCCGCTCGAGGCGTGCCATGCCTTCGGCGATGTCGGCCTCGGGAATCACCAGCGACGGCGCCAGGCGCAGCACGTTGGGCCCGGCGATCAGTGCCATCAGCCCCTCCTCGAGGGCCAGCGGCAGGATGTCCTTGGCCCGGCCTTCGTAGTCGGTGGCCATCTCGGCGCCGATCAGCAGCCCCATGCCGCGAACCTCGCGGAACACGCCGTGCTTGCGGTTGATCGCCTCCAGGTGCTCGCGGATGAGGTCGTGGCGCTGCTTCACGCCCGCCAGTACCTCGGGGGTATCGATGAACTCGACCGCCGCGAGCGCCACCGCCGAGGCGAGCGGGTTGCCGCCGTAGGTGGAGCCGTGGGTGCCCAGAGTGAAGACCCCGGCGACGGCATCGGTGGTCAGCATGGCGCCCACCGGGATGCCGCCCCCCAGCGACTTGGCGCTGGTCAGGATGTCCGGCGTCACGCCGTACTGCTGGTAGGCGTAGAGCGAGCCGGTGCGGCCGGCGCCGGTCTGCACCTCGTCGAAGATCAGCAGGGCGTCGTGGGCATCGCACAGGTCGCGCAGTCCCTGGAGGAACTCCGGCGTGGCGGGAATGATGCCGCCCTCGCCCTGCATCGGCTCGACCATCACCGCGCAGGTGTCGTCGTCGATCAGGTCGCGCACGCTGTCGAGGTTGTTGTACTCGCCGTGGACGATGCCGCCCGGCACCGGGCCGAAGCCGGCGGAGTACTTGGGCTGGCCGCCGACGCTGACGGTGAAGAAGGTGCGACCGTGGAAGGACTGCGCGAAGGAGACGATGCGGTGCTTGTGCTCGCCATGGCGGTCATGGGCCCAGCGCCGGGCCAGTTTCAGGGCCGCCTCGTTGGCCTCGCCGCCGGACGAGCAGAGGTAGACCTTGTCGGCGAAGGTGCGCTCGACCAGGCTGCGCGCCAGGGCCAGCGCCGGCTCGTTGGTATAGACGTTGGAGAGGTGCCAGAGCCGGCTCGCCTGCGCGGTGAGGGCCTCGACCAGCACCGGATGGCAATGACCGAGCGAGTTGACGGCGATGCCACCGGCGAAGTCGATGTATTCGCGCCCCTCCTGGTCCCACAGGCGGCTCCCCTCGCCGCGCACCGGTATCGCCTTCTGGGGGGCGTAGTTGGGCACCATGTACTGGTCGAAATCGGCGCGGGTCGGGGTCTGGCTCATGTCGGTCTCCACTCCATCGGTCGGGAATCACTGGATGAGACTCGAGTATAGGGAGCGACGTCGAGGGAAGCTTTCAGCAATGGGACCCCAACTTGTGAAAACGCAGCGGCGAGGGGAGCCGCCTGCGCGACGATCGCCACGCGCCCCTCTCTCCGTGACAGCGTGGCCGGCCGGCAAGAATCGATGGTGGCGCTCAGTCGGCTCGGGACCGCCGCCACTCGCCGGGGGAGCCCGACGCATAGCGCTTCCAGGCGCGCCTGAGTTGCCGGTCGCCGCCCAGCCCGACCTCCTCGGCGATGCGCGCCAGGCTCCAGGGGGTCTCCTCGATCAACTGTCGCGCCAATTGCAGGCGCAGTCGCGCCAGATAGTCCAGCGGCGACATCCCGGCCACCTCGACAAAGCGACGCCGCAGGTGGCGCTCGCTCATCACCGCCACCTCGGCCATGTCCTCCAGGGTCCAGCGTTCTCGCAGGCGCTCGCAGAGGGCATCCTGCAGGCGGTGCATGCGCTCATCGACATGGTTGCGCCCTTCCAGCCAGCCGGCCAGCTGTGGTTCCTGGCCGCTGCGCCGCAGGTAAAGCACCATCTCGCGGGCCACGCCCAGTGCCAGACGATGGCCGAGACGACGGGTCACCCAGTGCAGCATGGTATCAACGCCGGTGGAAATACCGGCGCTGGTCAGCACGGGGCCATCCTCGATGAAGATACAGTCCCCTTGTACCTGGGCCCCGGGCGCCACGCCCCGCAGGCGATCCAGCAAGGTATGGTGGGTGGTGCAGCGACGACCGTCGAGCAGCCCCGCCTCACCCAGCAGCAGCGCCCCCGAGCACACGGCCATCAGCGTGTCGGCGCCGGTGGCCTGGCGCCTCAGCCAGTCGACGCAGACCGGCTGGAAGGCGGGAACGATGCCGCGACGATATTGCCCCGGCACCAGCAACAGATCCCACGACTCGACTCGCACAGGCAGGGGCTCGATGCCCGACAGCGACAGCGGCCCCAGCCAGTCGAGCGAGGCGCAGGGCCCGAAGTAGCGGATCGAGATGCCTTCGCAGTGCCGCTGGGCACCGTGCAGCACCTGCAATGGGCCGACCAGGTCGAGCGGCACCTGGCCGGGGAGCATCAGCACCCCGACCCGGATCGGCCGCCCCTCAGGCGACCCGTGCACGCCACTCCTCGCCCAGGGTGGCGACGTCGACGATGCGCGCAAAACGTCCCTCCAGCACCAGCTCGGTGCGCGCGCGGATCTCCTCGGCGCTCCAGGTCCTACCGGCGCGGTGCATCGGGAAGGTCAGTGTCGCCTCGCTCACGAAGTCCACCGTGAAGCCGAGATCAGAGGCAACGCGGGTGGTGGTCTCGCAGCACTGCTCGGTACGGATGCCGCTGACGAGCAGATGCCCGATGCCGCGCTCGCGCAGCCAGCTTGCCAGTTCGGTATCGGTGAAGGCGTTGTGAGCGCGCTTGTGGAAGGTCGTCGCAGCCGGATCGTCGAATCCCTCGAGCGGATGAATCAGGCCATTCGCGGGATCGAAAGGCGTACCGCTACCCGGCGCTTCGTGGAAGATGCGCACCAGGGGGATGCCGGCCTCCCGGGCGCTATCCAGCAAGGCGCGCTGCCGCTGGCGCCACGGCTCTGCCAGGGCCTCATCCCAGTAGTCGCGGGCGGGGAAGGACGCCTGGACGTCGATCATCAATAGTGCGCTGCTCATCGGCATGGTCTCCGGTGGGGGATGGTCATGCCAGCATAGCGGTCTTCGCGCGTCCCGCTCAGGCCACGAGCGGCTCATCATCGGACATTTTCGGCCATTTCACTATGGTTACCCCAGCCGTTCCTCCCGCGGTGTCATGCCGAAGTGGTTGCGGTAGGCGGTGGAGAAATGCGCCGCCGAGGAGAAACCGGTCTGCAGGGCGATCTCCCCGGCGGGGCGGTCGCTCTCGCGCAGCAGCTTGCGCGCCTGCTGTAGCCGCAGGCCCAGGTAATACCGGCTCGGCACCGCCTGCAGGTACTTCTTGAACAGCCGCTCGAGCTGGCGCCGCGAGATGCCCAGGTGCTCGGCGAGCTCATGGGTGGTGAGCGGCTCCTCGATGTTGGCCTCCATCAGGGCTACCGCCTCGATCAGGCTCTGGGGGGCATGGCCCAGCCGCGAGCGCAGCGAGACCTGCTGGGGTTCGTCACCCATGCGCACCCGCTCGAGCACGAAGTGCTCCGAGACCCGCTCGGCCAGTTGGCTGCCCTGCTGGCTGCCGATCAGGGTCATCATCATGTCCATGGCCGCGGTGCCGCCACCGCAGGTGAGGCGGTCGCGGTCGATCTCGAACAGTTGCTGGGAAAGCCTCACCCGGGGGTAGGCCCGTGCGAAGGCGTCGAAGCGCTGCCAGGGCAGCGTGGCTCGGTAGCCGTCGAGCACCCCGGCCCGGGCCAGCACCTCGGTCCCGCCGCCGATGCCCCCCAGCACCACCCCACGGGTCGCCAGCCGTTTCAGCCACTCGAAGAGGGCCTCGGGCACCCCCGCCGCCAGCGGTCCGGTGGCACAGACCAGCAGCATGTCGAGCCCGACGAAGGCCTCGCCGGCCCGCTCCTGGGCCAGCAGCGCCTGCTGGGAGCTACTGGTCACCGGGCGGGCGTCGAGGCCGAAGGTGGTAAGCCGATAGAGGGTCCGGCCGGCGAGCTGGTTGGCCACCGCCAGCGGCTCGGTGGCACAGGCCTGGGCCAGCAGCGAGAAGCCGGGCAGCACCACGACACCGACATGCCGCGTCAGGGTCGACGTGCGGGAAGGAGATACGGAGTCGGACATGCGAAGCGGAGCCTTGGCCGGGCAAAGGCTTATCTTACCCAAGGCCGGGGCGAACCACAGCCCCGCCTCACAACGGGCCAGGGATCAGGCGCCACCGGACCGGCAGGCCCGGTGGCGGGAGGTCAGTCGCCGACACCACCGCTGAAGATCAGCATCGCCGCCACCACCAGGCCGAGAACGACGATGACGATGGGCAACACGCGATGAAGCCCGTGGGAGGGGGCCTTCGCTTCGGGTTGCTCTTCGTCCGGCTCGGGGTTGTCGTAGTCCTCCGGAGTACGCTGCCCCATCACGTGGTTCCTTTCTTCCTCCGGGGTCTTGCTTTCCCTGGTATCCATACGGACCTCCTGCGCATCCCGTCGTCGATGAGTGGCAGGCGCGTGGCCCGGGAAGACGCCGGGTCGGGAATGCCCGCCTACAGGTTTACGACATCGAATTCCGCCACCGGGTCCACGTCGGCGTCATAGTCCACATCGTCGCGCTCGAACCCGAACAGCTTGAGGAACTCGTGCTTGTAACCAGCATAGTCGGTTATCTCGAACAGGTTCTCGGTGGTCACCCGGGGCCAGAGCGCCTTGCACGCCTGCTGGACGTCGTCGCGCAGCTCCCAGTCGTCCAGGCGCAGGCGGCCCGCCTCGTCGGTGATGAACGCCCCGCCCTGGCCTTCACGCGAATAGAGCCGCTCGCCGAACAGGCGGTTGAGCTGGTCGATGGTACCCTCGTGCAGGCCCTGCTCCTTCATCACCTTGTAGACCATGGCGATGTAGAGCGGCATCACCGGAATGGCGGCGCTGGCCTGGGTCACCACCGACTTGAGCACCGCCACGTTGGCGCCACCGCCGCTGGCCTTGAGCCTGGCGTCGATCTCGCCGGCGGCCCGGTCCAGGTCCTCCTTGGCCTTGCCCAGGGCACCGTGCCAGTAGATCGGCCAGGTGATCTCGGTGCCGATGTAGCTGAAGGCCACGCTGCGCGCGCCGGGCGCGAGCACGCCGGCCCTGTCCAGGGCATCGATCCACAGTTCCCAGTCCTCGCCGCCCATCACCGCCCTGGTGTCCTCGATTTCCTGCTCGGTGGCCGGCTCGACCTCGGCCTCGATGACGATGTCCTTGTTGGTGTCGATGGCGGTGGCGCGGTAGGTCTCGCCGATCGGCTTGAGGCTCGAGCGCTTGAGCTCGCCCGAGTCGGGGAGCTTGCGCACCGGCGAGGCCAGCGAGTAGACCACCAGGTCGACCTGGCCGAGGTCCTGCTTGATCAGCTCGATCGCCGTGTCGCGGGCCTCGTGGGAGAAGGCGTCGCCGTTGATCGATTTGCTGTAGAGCCCCTCGGCCTTGGCGAACTTGTCGAAGGCCGCGGCGTTGTACCAGCCGGCGGTGCCCGGCTTCTTCTCGCTGCCCGGCTTCTCGAAGAACACCCCCAGGGTGTCGGCGCCATAGCCGAAGGCCGCGGTGATGCGAGCGGCCAGGCCGTAGCCGCTGGAGGCGCCGATCACCAGCACCTTCTTCGGCCCGGCACTCTTGTCCAGGCCCCGGGCCCGGGTGGCCTCGATCTGCTCGAGCACGTTCTTCTCGCAACCGACGGGGTGGGTGGTGGTACAGATGAAACCGCGAACCTTGGGTTTGATGATCACGACAGACCTCGCTGATGGGTGTCGGGCATGGCACCTGGCCTCGCCCGTTGATTCGGAGTGACAGTGGGCACATTCTAGCGACCACGCCGCATCCTGTCCGCCCTTGAGCCGCGCGCAACGCTGGGGCAGGATGCTCTTCCCGGGCACGACCTCTTGCTGGAGGCACGAGATGGATGCACAGACCCTGGTCGACGAGCGCGGCGAGCTGTGGCTGACGCTGGCACCGTTGTGGCTCGAACGCGAGCCCGGCGAACGCGACTATGCCCGCATGATCGAGATCATCGAACGTCACCAACTGACGCTGCACGAGCTGGAGTGGATCTTCCGGCTGGAGCTGGCGCCGGTGCTGGCACGCCACCAGATGTCGGTGGTCGGCGAGTGGCGCCACTTCGACGACCACAAGCTGATGAAGCAGTTGGTGGCCCACAACCTGCGCCTCACGGGCTGGCGCCGCAAGAGCTGGGCCCTGTTCTCCGGGCTCACCACGATGATGACGCGTCACCGCTGGAACGAGCTGGTGGTGCGGCTGATGGTCGAGCGCGGCGAGATGCCCTGACCGAACGACCGTCAGGGCTCATCGAGGGCCTTCTCCAGGGCCTCGCGAAGCTCCAACTCGCCGTCCCGGGGCGAGAAACGGCGGATCACCCGGCCGTCGCGGCCCACCAGGAACTTGGTGAAGTTCCACTTGATCAGGGTGGTGCCCAGCACACCAGGTGCCTCGCGCTTGAGTTCCTCGAACAGCGGGTGGGCGTCGGCGCCGTTGACCTTGACCTTCTCCATCAGCGGAAAGCTGACCCGGTACTCCCGCTCGCTGAAGGCGCAGAAGTCCAGCGCCGACTCCGGTGTCTGGTGGCCGAACTGGTTGCAGGGAAAGCCCAGCACGGTGAACCCCCGGTCGCGATAGCGGCGGTAGAGTCGCTCGAGCTCCCGCAACTGAGGGGTGAAGCCGCAGCGACTGGCCACGTTGACGATCAGCAGCACCTGGCCGCGCAGGGCACCGAGGTTGAAGGGCTCGCCGCGATAGTTGCGGCATTGGTAATCGTGAATTGACATGGTCGAAGCTTCAGGGGTGATGGTGTCCACGATGCCACGCCCGCCGGCCGCATGCCAGCCTCGACGGTCCCGGCTCATGGGGCAGAGGATTTCCGGCGCCCCAGCCGCCGGCGCGCTTCGGCCACTCGCCGCGCCAGTCGACGCTGCCGCTCGCGACGCTCCGCGCTCCCCACCGGGGCATAGACGAGTCGCTCGAGATGGCGGGCGCTCTCCTCCAGGGCGGGGCCGGCCGGCCCCGCCCGTGGCGCGATACGCCGCAGGTGCGCCGCCGGGGACTCGCCGGGTTCCGGTCCCAGGCCTCGCCGGGCCAGCCAGGCCTGCAGGGCCAGCAGCAGGCCCCGCTCGTCGCGGGCGCGGCGGTGGTACCGCCATCCCAGCCACAGCAGCCACGCGCCCCCCGCCAGGCTACCCAGGGCGGCCAGCAGGGTCAGCCCGGTCACCAGGGCCCCGCGCCCCGGCGAGACCTCGACGAGCCAGGCCCACAGGCCGCGCAGCCACTCGGAGACGCGCGCCATCAGGGCCCGCCGTGACTCTCGCTGATAGCCGATCACCCCGCGCTGCCAGCGGTACTCCAGGCGCTCCCACTCCAGGCGCAGGCGGTTGACCCAATCCAGCTCGCGCAGGCGCAGCACCGAGAAGGGCGCGTCGGCCAGGAACACCGACCTGCCGTCGCGGATCGCCTGGGGACCCTCCTCGATGCGCTCCGGGGCGATCGCTGCGGTGGGATCCAGGCGCTGCCAGGCCCCGTCCAGCCATACCTCGACCCAGGCATGGGCGTCGTAGTCGCGCACCGTGACATGACCATCCGGGTGCCGCTCGCCACCGAGGAAGCCCGCCACCACCCGGGCCGAAAGCCCCGCCGCCCGGGCCAGCACCGCCATCGCCGAGGCGTAGTGGGTACAGTAGCCGGCGCGGCTCCCGAACAGGAACTCGTCGACCCGGTCGGCGGAGGTCAGCCGGGGCGGGGAAAGCGTGTAGCGAAACGGCGCCTCGCCGAAGCGCGCCATCACCGCGGCGAGGAAGGTGCGAGCGTCACCGTTGCTCTCGCGCCAGAGGCGTTCGGCCAGCTCCCGGGTGCGCGGATTGCCCTCCGCCGGCAGCATGGCGTGCCAGGCGAGGCCGGCGGGATCGGGGCTCGAAGGGGCCGCGCCGCTGCTCGACAGGCGCAGCAGGCTACGCGAGCCCAGCGACGTCAGCCCCTCCAGGGTGCCGTCGGCGAGGAAGCGCTGCCGGCTGTCACTGGCCAGCGGGGTGCCCAGCGAGGGTCGCCAGGGCCGACTGTCGGGCTCGAGCAGCAGCTCGGCGGTGAAACGGGGGGCGCCGCTCGCCTGCCAGGGGGAGCGCAGTCCCTCCCGCACGAAGCGGTCGAGCGGGTGCCCCAGCGCCTCGGCAAGCTCGCGCGGCGCGGCGCGGGACCAGCGCACGCCGTCGAAGTGCGAGAGGGTGTAGACCCGCCAGTAGCGCTCGTAGGGAGACGGCTCGCGCCCCTCGAAGCGCGCCCGGAAGGCCCGGGCATCGCTGCGCGACAGCTCGGCGATGTCGCCGGGGGCGATCTCGTCGGTGAGGCCGGTGGAGGCCCGGTCGACCTGGGGCAGGCTCCACAGTGGCCCGACCCGGGGGAAGGTGACGAACAGCAGCGCCATCAGTGGCGCCGAGAGCCCCAGCAACCAGGCCGTCTCCCGCCAGGCCTGGCGGGCCCCGGTGGCCCCACTCAGCCATACCAGCGACTGTACCAGCCAGCCCAGCGCCAGCAGGGCGCCGCCGGCCATCGGCAGGCTCTGGTCGTGCAGGAAGGCCGCGGTGGCAACGACCATGCCGATCATCACCACCACCCGGGCATCACGACGGTTGTGGGTCTCGAGCAACTTGAGCAGATAGACCCCGAGCAGCAGGCCGATCAGGCCATCCATGCCGTGCAGGGTGCCGAACTCCAGCCACAGTGCCACCAGTAGGCCGCCCACGGCGGTGAGCCGCAGCAGCATGCTGGCCCGCGGCAGGCGTCGCCGCAGCTGCAGATGGCGATAGCCGGCCACCGCCACGGCGAGCCCCACCAGCCAGACCGGCATCCAGGGCAGGTGCAGGGCGAGTACCAGGCACTGGCCGACGAACAGCTGGCGCAGCATCGCTGCACTCAGGGCGCGGCCGTCGGCCAGCACCGCCGGGGCCTGGCCGGGGCGCCGCCGGCGCATCACGTGCCCTCCACCGGGTTCGCCGGCGGCGGAGCGAAGCGCGCCAGCGCCTCGAGGGCCAGCCGCCGCTGGCGAGCCCCCTCGCCCTGGGCCAGGGTCAGGCCGGGCAGGCGCAGGCCATAGCGGTCACCGGCCAGGTGGTGGGCCAGCACCCGGGCACAGAGCACCGAGAGGCGTCGCTCGGCCTCGCCCTGGCAGGCGTCGTAGTCGAGCCACAGCTGCTGGCGCGGTGGCACGCTGAACACCTTGGCGGCGAGCACGCCGGTACGGCTCCACTGCTTCCAGGCCAGGCGCGCGGGGCTGTCGCCGGGTACCGCGCGGCGCAACCCGGCGAAGTCGCCGGCCTCCAGGCCGGCGCCGGCGCGGCGGTGCATCGGCTCGTCCTCGTCGAGCGGTCGGGGATAGACCAGCAGTTGGCCGCCCGGTTCGAGCCAGGCCATCACCCGCACCAGCCCCAGCGGCCAGCGGCTCTCGATGCGCAGCGGCGGAAGCGGCTGTACCCCGCGACTGGGCGCCGACAGCGCCAGGGTCGTCTCGCCCCGGCCCTCGGGCAGGTCCGCCCGTGCCGATGCCCCGCCGGCCCGCAGCGTCAGGGCGGTACGCGGCCGCGTTCCCTCCAGGGTCACGCCGAGGCGCGCCTCGTTGCCGGCGAAGACCTCCTGGGGCAGGCGCAGGGCGACCCTCACCCCGAGCAGGTTGCGCCAGGTGCGCAGCAGCGTCACCACGCCGAGGGCGAACAGCCAGAAGGCCAGCGCATAGGCCAGGCTGTTCTGGTAGTTGATGCCGAACAGCACCAGCACCACCACCAGCCCCGCCCAGCCGAGGCCGAAACGGGTCGGCAGCAGGAACAGGCGGCTCTGCGGCAGGGGCGCCTCCAGCGGTGCCGTCAGGCGACCGAGCCAGCGGCGGCGCAGGCGTTCCCGCCAGCTCGAGGCGACCCACGCCGGCATGGCGACGCTACCCCATCACCGGCACGCGGGCGAGCAGGTGGCGCGCCAGGGCCTCGCCCTCCTCCCGACGCCCACTGCTGAGCCGATGCCCCGCCACCGCCACCCAGACCGCCTGGACGTCCTCGGGCAGCACATGATCGCGCCCCTCGAGCAGCGCCCAGCCCCGGGAGGCCTGCAGCAGCGCCAGCGCGCCGCGGGTGGAGAGCCCCCAGGCCAGCTCCGGATGCTCGCGGCTGGCCGCCGCCAGCGCCTGGACATAGTCGAGCAATGCCTCGGCCACGTGGATATCGCCAAGGCGCGCCTGCCAGGTGCGCAAGCGTTCGGCATCGAGCAGCACCGGCAGCGAGCCCAGCTTCACTCGCCCGGCCTGGCCGCGCAGGATCTCGCGCTCGGCTCGCGGGGCCGGGTAGCCCAGGGAGAGGCGCATCAGGAAGCGGTCGAGCTGGGATTCCGGCAGGGCGAAGGTGCCCGCCTGCTCCTGGGGGTTCTGGGTGGCGATGACGAAGAAGGGGTCCGGCAGCGAGCGGGTCTCGCCCTCCACGGTCACCCGCCCCTCCTCCATCGCCTCGAGCAGGGCGCTCTGGGTCTTGGGGGTGGCGCGGTTGATCTCGTCGGCCAGCACCACGCCGTGAAATACCGGGCCCGGGTGGAAGGTGAAGCGCGCCTCGCGTGGATCGAACACCGACACCCCCAGCACATCGGCGGGGAGCAGGTCGCTGGTGAACTGCAGGCGTTGCATGTCGAGCCCGGTGACCCGCGCCAAAGCCTGGGCCAGGGTGGTCTTGCCGAGCCCCGGCAGGTCCTCGATCAGCAGGTGGCCGCGACACAGCAGGCAACAGAGCGCCAGGCGCACCTCCCGGGGCTTGCCGAGCACCACGCCCTCGAGGGCGGCGACCACCGCCTCGAGACTGTCGAGGCGCGCCTGATGATTCATGATCTCGGCTCCAGGAGGCCGGTCTCGAGCAACGCCTCCAGGGCCTGGCGGGTATCCGGGGTGACCGCCTCCAGGGTCAGGGCCTCGGCGGGCGGCAGCCAGAAGGCGTCGGCGACCTCCTCGGCCTGCAGCGTCAACGGGCCGTCATGATCGACCAGGAAGAGGCTACCGAAGATATGGTGCCCCCCCTCGGCATGGACGAACTCCAGCACATGGCGCAGCGGCACGCCCCGGATGCCGAGCTCCTCGGCCAGCTCGCGGCGGGCCGCCACGTGGACCGCCTCGCCGGCCCCCACCACGCCGCCGGCGGCCAGGTCGAGCCCGCCGGGGAAGACCTCCTTGGTCAGGGTGCGGCGCTGCACGCAGATCTCGCCGCGACCGTTGCACACCACGATGTAGGTAGCCCGGTGCCAGAAACCCAAGCGGCGCATCTGCACCCGGGGGGCGCTGCCACAGGGGCGGTTGCGGGCATCCACCAACTGGATGCTCTCGTCGGCGATGAACGGCACCATCAGCGCTCCGGGCCCTAAGGCATCGGTCATGGCATTCTCCCTGGGAAATGCCTTCAGCCTAACCAGTCACGTCGACAGCGTCACGCGCGGGGATCGCACGTTGACCCCGCCGCGTCCGGCCACCATGCTCGGAAGAGGCAGGCACCACGGAGTTCCCTCCCATGTCCGACCATGCCCCCCGCACGCGGCTGGCCACCCACGAGGTGACCAACCAGCCCGCCCCCGGCGGAGACCGCGACCTGCTGGCCACGGACCTGCCGCTGCAGGAGGCCCTGGACCGCGAGGCCCCCGACTGGGTCGCCCGGCGCCTCGCCGCCCTGGGCCGCGAGGCCGGCAGCGCACGCGTCCAGGCGCTGGGGGAGGCGGCCAACCGCCACCCCCCCGAGCTGCGGCTCTTCGACCGCCATGGCCGGCGCCTCGACGAGGTGGCCTACCACCCCGCCTACCACGAGCTGATGCACCTGGCCATCGACCACGGCTGGCACGCCGTGGCCTGGCAGGAGGAGGGCCGCGGCGGCCATCAGGCCCATGTCGCCGCCCTCTACCTGCTGACCCAGGCCGAGCCCGGCTTCTGCTGTCCGATCACCATGACCCACGCCGCCATGCCGGTGCTGCGCCAGTCGTCGCGCCTGGAGACGCGCTGGGCCACCGGGCTGCTGGCCTGGGACTACGACCCCCGCCCCCTGCCCGCGGCCGACAAGAGCGGACTGACCTTCGGCATGGCGATGACCGAGAAGCAGGGCGGCAGCGACGTGCGCAGCAATTCCACGCGAGCCGAACCCCTCGCCACCACGCGAGCCGAGTCCGGGGAGGATGGCTGGCGGCTGACCGGCCACAAGTGGTTCTGCAGTGCGCCGATGTCCGACGCCTTCCTGACCCTGGCCCGCAGCGACGAGGGCCTGGGCTGTTTCCTGGTGCCACGCTTCACCCCCGACGGCGAGCGCAACGCCATCGAGCTGCAGCGGCTCAAGGAGAAGTGCGGCAATCGCGCCAACGCCTCGGCGGAGATCGAGTATCGCGGGGCCTGGGCCGAGGCGGTGGGTGAGCCGGGGCGCGGCGTCGCCACCATCCTCGCCATGGTGCAGCAGACCCGCCTGGATGCCGCCACCGCCCCGGTGGGCATGATGCGCCAGGCGCTGGGCGAGGCGTGGCGCCACGTACGCGAGCGCCACGCCTTCGGTCGCGCCCTCGCCGAACAGCCGCTGATGCGGCAGGTGATCGCCGACCTGGCGCTGGAGGTAGAGGCCGGCGTGGCGCTGGTGATGCGCACGGCGAGGGCCTTCGACGGCATGGACCAGGAGCACGAACGCGCCCTGGCCAGGGTGCTCCCGGCACTGGCCAAGTACTGGCACAACAAGCGCGGGCCGGGCTTCATGGCCGAGGCCATGGAGTGCCTCGGCGGCATCGGCTACGTGGAGGAGGCGCCGCTCGCCCGGCTCTACCGGGAAGCACCGGTGAACTCGATCTGGGAAGGGTCGGGCAACGTGATCTGCCTCGACCTGCTGCGTGTGCTCTCGCGCCACCCGGAGGCGGTGGCCGCGCTGCGCACGGAGCTCGCCCGGGCACAGGGTCGACAGGCCGACTTCGACCGCGCCCTGGCCGGACTCGAGCGCGACCTGGCCCGCCCCGCGGAGGAGCTCGAAGCCCGGGCCCGCTGGCTCACCCAGCGCCTGGCCCAGTGCCTGCAGGCCGCCCTGCTGCTGCGCCACGCCCCATCCGAGGTGGCCACGACCTTCTGCCGCGCCCGGCTCGGCGACGAGGCCGGGCCGGCCTACGGGGTGTTGCCCGGCGACGCGCCGCTGCCCTCGATACTGGCGCGGATCGGCAGTTGAGTGCGGGCCAGCGCGGGGATCGCCTCCGCCGGCACCGGCCGCGACAGGCCGAAGCCCTGCACATGGGTACAGCCGAAGCGCTCGAGCAGCGCCAGGCAACCCAGCTCCTCGACCCCTTCGGCCACCACGCGGATACCCAGCCGGCGGCCGAGCAGGGCCACCGCCTCGACGATGGCGGCGTCCTGGGACTCCTCGTGTAGATGGCGCACGAAACTGCGATCGATCTTCAGTTCGCTGATCGGCAGCAGTTGCAGGCGCGAGAGCGACGAGAAACCCACGCCGAAGTCGTCCACCGAGACCTCCATGCCGCTGAGGTGCAGGCGAGCCGCGACCTCGCTGCCGAGCAGCTCGTCGTCCATGGCCGCGGTCTCGGTGATCTCGAGCACCACCGGCGGCGGCTCCCCCGGCGCGCGGTGCCGGGTCAACGCCACCAGGTCGGGGCTCATCAGGTCATCGGCGGTGACATTGACCGACAGCGACAGCGCGAGCCCCATGGTGCCCCACTGCTCGGCATCGGCCAGGGCCTGCTGCAGCACGTGATGCGTCAGGCGCTTGCTCTGGGCAGGCGTCAACAGCGGCAGGAAGCTCGCCGGCCCGATCAGCCCGATCTCGGGATGGGCCCAGCGCACCAGGGCCTCGACCCCGCTGAGGCGGCCCGAGGCGAGTTCGAACTGGGGCTGGTAGTGAACGGTGAGTTCCCCCCGCACGAGGGCCTGCTCGAGCTCGTCGCCGGTGAAGACCGGGTCGCCCTCGACCTCCGCCGGCGCCTCGCGACCGACCCGCAGGCTGCCGAGACGCTGGCGCAGCTCGGTCAACCGCATGGGCTTATCCAGCGACCCCAGCATCTGCAGCCCCAGGGTCTGGCCGACTCGCTCGGCGATGCGCACGATCTTGCGCTCCACCCCGCTGAGCAGCAGCACCCGCCCGCGGTAGTCGCACTCGGCCAGCAGGTGCAGCATGGCGATGCCGTCCAGTTCCCCGAACTCCAGGCCCATGATCACCAGTTGTGGCTGACAGCGGGCGATCTCCTCCAGCAACGGGGTCGCCTGACGGTAGTAGCGGCTCTCCATGCCCAGTACGTGAAGCTGTAGTGACAGGACGGCGGCCACGTCGGGGTCCGCTTCCAGGACCACCGCCAGCGCCTGCGTCTCGCTCGACAGTTCGCTCATCGACAGGATTTCCGGTCAGGCAATAGTCCCGAGCGTAACACCGACACCGGGCGGCAACACCTTGCGGCAGTTGTCCGACATCAACGTTTTCGTCATGCGCCGCCGAGCGGCCCCGCCACCACCCTCAGCGCCAGGGCCAGCAGCAGCACCCCGGTGAGGCGATTGATCCAGTGCGCCCGGGCCTGCAGCCAGGGCAGCACCCGGGAGTGCGACAGGCTCACCGCCACCAGCACGTACCAGCCACCATCGATGAGCATCGCCGTGAGCACGATGACGGCCTTCGCCGCAACGCTCATCTCCGGGGTGACGAACTGGCTGAGCAGGGCGACGAAGAACAGGATCAGCTTGGGGTTGCCCAGCGCCACCAGCACGCCCTCCCGGGCTGCCTGGCGCTGGGTGGTGGCCATGGCGGATGCCTCGAGGGCCCCGGCACGCCCGGCGCGCAGCGCCTTGATGCCGAGCCAGGCCAGGTAGCCGGCCCCGATCCAGGTGATCGCCTGAAACAGCGGCGGAACACGCACGACCAGCGCCCCCAGGCCCCACACGGTCAGCAGCGCATAGAAACCGACGCCGCACGCATGGGAGACCGCCGCCACCACGCCCGGGGCGCGTCCGCCGCCCAGGGTATGGCGCAGCACCAGGGCCAGGCTGGGACCCGGCGACATGGCGCCCATGGCACAGATCGCCACCAACGAGATCCAGAGGGAAAAGGGCATGTCGGCTCGCTTTCGGGTGGTGTCAGCGGTGGAACTGCTGCTCGCGCTCAGGCTGCCACAGGATGGCATCGATGCGCAGCCTGATCTCGCCGCCGACGGGCAGCGGCCAGTCGATGATATCACCGATGCGCAGGCCGATCAGGCCGGCCCCCACCGGGGCCATCACCGAGATGCCGTCCTCGGTGCCGGCCAGCGCATGGGGATAGACCAGGGTGCGGATCATCTGGCGGTTGCGGGTCAGGTCGGTGAACTGCACCCGACTGTTCATGCTGACGACATTCTCGGGTATGTCCTCGGGGTCCAGCACCTCTCCTCGCTCGAGCTCCTCCTCGAGCAACTCCGCCACGGCCAGATCCTTGTCGCCGGCCTCGTCGATGAGACGCTGGAGGCGCTCGGCGTCGAGCCGATTGATGATGATGGGGGGACGGGACGACATGAGACCTCCTTGAACGCCCGGCCAGCGGTCCGGGCGCCATAATGGTGATATGACGGCATCAACCAACAAAAACAGCCCCCCACCCGCGAGAGGTGAAGGACTGGTGTCTTCTTGCATCATAGGGCCTCGGTACCGGCTTTGATAGCCCCACTGGGGAGTTACAGCCGTCAGGGAGGAGCGAAATGGACGATCTCTGGACACGCACCCGCCAAGTTAGCGAAGCGGCCCTGGCCAGCAGTGCGCTGCAGCCCATCGCCACCTGCATCGGTGCTATCGGGAGCTGCTCGAGGCGCTGCGGCGCGCGGGGCTGATGCGGGCCCTGGTGTCGGTGGCCGGCTGAACCCGCGATACCGCTCTCGGGGACGCACGACGCGGCGGTTCACCACGACCCTCGCTGGTCGGAAGTCGAGGAAGACAAGGTACGGGAACAGCGTTTACAAACGCTGTTTTTATACTACGCTAAGAATAGGAACCATGCCAGGCGCGGGCTCGACTTCCACTACCACTGGCACGGGTTACAAGAGCCGCGCCTGCAGATATGGAAAGCATCCTGAGCCAGAGCCCTAGACAGGATGCTTGAGGAGGGAAGCCATCATGACCATCACCCTTGTCATCCCGCTCACATCCCACTGGCAGCACGTCCATGCCGACTGGTGGCAAGACGATCAGGGCAACGACATCCATCGTGCCGAGATCGATGGCGTCACACTCTACCACTGCCACTTCGCCGGATCGCCGCTGCCGTGGGATGCGGTGGCCACGAGCCTGGACGAGGCCATGGCGATCGCCTCGAGGGCCCGGGCACGCCCGGCGCACGACGCCTTGATACCCGACCTGGCGAGGTAGCCGGCGCCATCACCGAGATGCCATCCTCGGTGCCACTGAGAACCTGCGGATAGACCAGGGGACGGATCAGCTGGCGGAGAGCCTTTAGTCGAGGGCCTCCGCCAGGGCAAGTGCCTTATCGTCGGCCTCGTCGATGAGACGCGTTGCAGGCGCTCGGCCTCGAACCGATCGATGATAGCCCTCCACCCGACAGCGGGCAAAGGACGGTGATAACTCCAGCATGACGTCATTCCGGGCCACCGGGACAGCCCCGGCGGCTGCACTCCCGTGGGAGAGGCCGGTACACTGTCTGCATACCCGACGATGGAGCCCTGTATGAACGTCCGCACCTTCGCCCTCGCCCTGCTGCTGCTGGGTCTCGTCCTGGTGGTCGTCGGCTGGCTGACCACCAACCCCGCGGCGTTCGTGGGGCTCACGCTGATCGTGCTCGGCGTGATCCTGCTCTGGACCCGGAGGCAGAATGCCAAGTGAGCTCCCCGATGAGCCGCCGAACGAGTGCCCGACCGACCTGACCGGTCTGCTGGCACGCATGCAACGGGCCGGGGAGCGGGAGACGAGCGTCAGCCTGGACACCTTGCTCGACAGCGTGGGCCGACGCTCCTTCGCCCCTTTCCTGCTGCTCGCTGGGCTGATCACCCTGGCACCCATCCTCGGTGACATCCCCGGCGTGCCCACGCTGATGGCCCTCCTGGTGGTTCTCTCGGCCACACAGTTGCTGGTCGGACGCGATCATATCTGGCTGCCGCGCTGGCTGTTGCAGCGCCATGTCGCCCGCGAGCGCTTCGTGCAGGCCACCCGCTGGATGGAGCGCCCGGCGAGCTGGGTCGATCGCCTGCTCAAGCCACGGCTCACCTGGCTGACCCGGCCGCCCGCCCACCTGCCGGTGGCCCTGACCTGCCTGCTGATCGCCCTGGCCATGCCGCCCATGGAACTGGTGCCCTTCACCGCCACCGGCGCCGGCCTGGCACTCACGCTGTTCGGTCTGGCGCTGCTCGCCCATGACGGCCTGCTGGCCCTGCTGGGTTACCTGCTGACGGTCGGCACCTTCGCCGTGGTGGTCACCACGATCGTCTGACACCGGAATCGGCCGACAGCCTCCTGTCACCGCTGTTCGCATGGCCGGGGAGGACAGCGTTAGAAAACAGCGTTTACAAACACTGTTTTTCTACTATCCTGAAGATAGGGGAACGCTAGGTGCAGGCTCGACTTCTACTCCCGCTGGCACGGGCTACAAGCGCCCCACCTGCAGATCCGGAAAGCATCCTGAGCCAGTACCCGACATGGATCGCTGGAGGAGGGACAGCCGTCATGACCATCACCATCATCACCCCGCTCACTCCCTATTGGCAGCACGTCCATGCCGACTGGTGGCAGGACGCTCAGGGCAACGACATCCATCGTGTCGAGATCGATGGCGACGCCCTCTACCACTGCCATCTCGCCGGTTCATCGCTGCCGTGGAATGCGGTGGCCACAAGCCTGACCGAGGCCATGGCCGTCTGCAACAGGCGTGCCGGCGATCCAGACTCACGCCGCCGCTCTACGCCCGGGCATGTCGCGCAGGAAATGGCTTGGGAGGTATGAGTGACATCAAGACATCAACCGAGGAAGGAAACGCTAAGTGGTTGATGTTCTGGTACCGGCGGTCGGACTCGAACCGACAAGGGCTTGCACCCGGCGGATTTTGAATCCGCTGCGTCTACCAATTCCGCCACGCCGGCAGCGCGTGGCATTATACGTGGCGGTGCGAGCAGGTCAATCGGGACGCCTGACTTCGCGCGCATGAGACGGTATCCTAGGCGGCTTGTCCAGACGGTCCAGTCGCCGTCGCCTCGTCAACCTCCGTCACTCCCGAGTCCCCGATCCGCATGCAGCGTGCCGATTTCCATTACGAGCTTCCCGACGAGCTGATCGCCCGTTACCCCTCCGAGCGGCGCAGCGACTGCCGCCTGCTGTGCGTCGACGGCGCCAGCGGCGCGCGGGCCCACCGCCGCTTCCCCGATCTGCTGGAACTGCTTGCGCCCGGCGACCTGCTGGTGTTCAACGACACCCGGGTGATCCCGGCACGGTTGCACGGCCACAAGGTCAGCGGCGGCAAGGTGGAGATGCTGCTCGAGCGCCCGCTCGACGCCCACCGCGGCCTGGCGCACCTGCGCTCGAGCAAGTCGCCGAAGCCGGGCACCGAGCTGATCTTCGAGGGCGACATCCACGCCGTGGTCGAAGGCCGCCGCGACGCCCTGTTCGAGCTGCGCTTCCTGGGGGACACCCCCCTGGTCGAGCTGCTGGAGAAGCATGGCCATATGCCGCTGCCCCCCTACATCGACCGCAGCGACGAGCTCGCCGACCGGGAGCGCTACCAGACCGTCTACGCCCGCCGCGACGGCGCCGTGGCCGCCCCCACCGCCGGGCTGCACTTCGACGAGCCGCTGATCGAAGCCCTGGCCGCCAAGGGCGTGGAGAGCGCCTTCGTCACCCTGCACGTGGGCGCCGGCACCTTCCAGCCGGTACGCGCCGACGACATCCGCGAGCACCGCATGCACAGCGAGTGGCTGGAGGTGGACGAGGCGACCTGCGCCCAGGTGCGTTCTGCCAAGGCACGCGGCAACCGCGTCATCGCGGTGGGCACCACCAGCGTGCGCTGCCTGGAGAGCGCCTGCCTGAAGCGCCAGGGGGGCAGCAACCAGAGCGGCGAGATCGCTCCCTACAGCGGCGAGACCGATATCTTCATCTACCCGGGCTATGAGTGGCGCTGCGTCGATGCCCTGATCACCAACTTCCACCTGCCCGAGTCGACCCTGCTGATGCTGGTGGCATCCTTCGCCGGTTTCGATCAGGTGATGGCCGCCTACCGCGAGGCGGTGCGCGAGCGCTACGCCTTCTTCAGCTACGGCGACGCGATGTTCCTGACCCGCAAGAGTTCCTGACCCGCAAGACGCCCTAAACGCCTCAGCGCGCCTTGTCTCAATGCCGAGAGTCACATGCGTAACGAATGCTTCATGTCCTTCGAGCGACTGGCCAGCGACGGCCGGGCCCGCCGCGGACGATTGACGTTCCCCAGGGGAACAGTGGAAACCCCGGCCTTCATGCCGGTGGGTACCTACGGCACCGTCAAGGGCATGACCCCGGCCTCGGTGGAGGAGATCGGCGCCGAGATCATCCTCGGCAACACCTTCCACCTGTGGCTGCGCCCCGGCATGGAGGTGATCGAGGCCCACGGCGACCTGCACGACTTCGCCCAGTGGGACAGGCCGATCCTCACCGACTCCGGCGGCTTCCAGGTCTTCTCGCTGGGCGCCATGCGCAAGATCACCGAGCAGGGCGTGCACTTCCGCTCGCCGGTGGACGGCGCCAAGGTGTTCATGGGCCCCGAGGAGTCCATGGCGGTACAGCGCTCGCTGGGGTCCGACGTGGTGATGATCTTCGACGAGTGCACCCCTTACCCGGCCACCGAGCAGGAAGCCGCACTCTCCATGGAGCGCTCGCTGCGCTGGGCGCAGCGTTCCCGCGAGGCCCACGGCGATTCGCCCTCGGCACTGTTCGGCATCATCCAGGGCGGCATGTACCCGGCGCTGCGCGAGCGTTCGCTCGCCGGGCTGCTGGAGATCGGCTTCGATGGCCTGGCCATCGGCGGCCTCTCGGTGGGCGAGCCCAAGGAGGAGATGATCCGGGTGCTCGACTACCTGCCCACCTGGATGCCCGACGACAAGCCGCGCTACCTGATGGGCGTCGGCAAGCCGGAGGACCTGGTGGAAGGGGTGCGGCGTGGCGTCGACATGTTCGACTGCGTGATGCCCACCCGCAACGCCCGCAATGGCCACCTGTTCACCGCCGAGGGGACGGTCAAGATCCGCAATGCCAAGCACCGCCACGCTACCCGCCCGCTCGAGGAGGGCTGCGACTGCTACACCTGCCGGCACTTCTCCCGGGCCTACCTGCACCACCTCGATCGCTGCGGCGAGATGCTCGGCTCGATGCTCAATACCATCCACAACCTGCGCCATTATCAGCGCCTGATGGCCGGTTTGCGCGGTGCCATCGAAGCGGGTACATTGGCGAACTTCGTGGAAGGCTTCTATGCGCAGCGCGGGCTGCCGGTACCTCCCGCTCCGAATTGATCCGCGGTCGGCCCCCGGGACCATGACACCCGGCGCCGACCGTGGACCCGTTTCAGAAGACGCGCTTCCTACACATCGTTTCTGACAACCCAGGAGACACATCCAGATGCTGGACTTCTTCATTTCCCCGGCCATGGCCCAGGACGCCGGCGCCGCCGGTGGCGGCATCGCCCAGATCGTCATGCTGGTCGGTTTCGTGCTGATCTTCTACTTCCTGCTGTGGCGCCCCCAGGCCAAGCGCGCCAAGCAGCACAAGCAACTGATCGGCAGCCTCTCCAAGGGCGACGAGATCGTTATCGGCGGCGGCATGCTGGGACGTATCACCAAGGTCAGCGACGACAGCGAGTTCATCCGCATCGAAGTCGCGGACGGCACCGAGGTCAACGTGCAGAAGAACGCCGTGGCCGCCGTGCTGCCCAAGGGCACCATCAAGTCCATCTGACCCGGGCCCTCCTCGGCCCGGTCGGGCGCTCCCTCCCCCGCGCCCGGCCGGGCCGCCCTTCGGCCACCGCAACGGAACGCGTCGGTGGCCATGACGTCATTACGTCAGCCTCCTATTGTCAGCAACCAAGGGCAGGGCTCGCATGCTCAACCGTTACCCCCTGTGGAAGTATCTGCTGATACTTGCCGTACTCATTGGCGGCCTGGTCTATTCGCTGCCCAATCTCTTCCCCGAAGACCCGGCAGTGCAGGTCAGCAGCGAGCGGGGCGATGCTTCCGTCGACGCGCGCCAGCTCGAGCGCATCCGGGAGTCCCTGGGCGAGGCCGGCATCGAGATCAAGGCCATCGAAAACGAGGACAACCGGTTACTGATCCGCCTCCTCGATACCGATGACCAGATCAAGGCCCGCGACCGCATCACCGCCCTGCTCGGCGACGAGTATGTCGTGGCCCTCAACCTGGCCGAGTCGACCCCGCCCTGGCTGCGGTCACTCTCCGCCTCACCGATGACCCTGGGGCTGGACCTGCGCGGCGGCGTGCACTTCCTGCTGGAAGTCGACATGGACGCCGCCCTCGAGCAGCGCCTCGAGGTCAATGCCAGCGCCATGCGCGAGCTGCTGCGCGGCGAGCGCATCCGCTACCGCGACACCGAGATCGACGACCGCACCCTCGCCATCACCTTCACCGACGCCGAGGATCGCGACGCGGCGCGGCGGCTGATCAGCCGCGAGTTTCCCGACTTCGACTACGCCAGCGAAGGCGAAGAGCGCGGTGCTCGCCTGGTCATGACCATGACCGACCAGGCAGTCAACGAGCTCCAGGACTACGCCATCAACCAGAACCTCACGACCCTGCGCAACCGGGTCGACGAGCTGGGCGTGGCCGAGCCCATGGTCCAGCGCCAGGGCCCGGACCGCATCGTGGTCGAGCTGCCCGGCGTGCAGGACACCGTGGCGGCCAAGCGGGTGGTGGGCGCCACCGCCAACCTGGAGTTCCGCCTCGAGGCCCGCCCGGACACCCCGGACGCCGAGACCGAGACCTTCAACTTCCGCAACGACGAGTCACGCCGCGCCGACCTGCTGCGCGACGTGATCATCACCGGCGACAGCGTCTCCAGCGCCAGCCGCAGCTTCGACGAGAACGGTCGCCCCCAGGTCAACATCAACCTGGACGGCACCGGTGGCACCCTGATGAACCGGGCCACCCGCACCAATATCGGCCGCAACATGGCGGTGCTGTTCATCGAGCACAAGACCCGCGACCAGGTGGTGATCGAGGACGGCGAAGAGGTGACGGTGCGCGAGCCCTACACCGAACGCGGCCTGATCAGCCTGGCGACCATCCAGAGCGCGCTGGGCAACAGCTTCCGCATCACCGGGCTCGACTCGCCCACCGAGGCGGCCGAACTCGCCCTGCTGCTGCGCTCCGGCTCGCTGGCGGCGCCGATCTACTTCGTCCAGGAGCGCACCATCGGCCCGAGCCTGGGCGCCGAGAACATCGAGCGCGGCGTGATGTCGGTGCAGGTCGGCCTGCTGCTGGTGGTGCTGTTCATGCTGGTGCGCTACAAGGTGTTCGGGGTCTTCGCCAACCTCGCCCTGGCGCTCAACCTGACCCTGGTGGTGGCGGCCATGTCGCTGCTCGGGGCCACCCTGACCCTGCCGGGTATCGCTGGCATCGTGCTGACGCTGGGCATGGCGGTGGACGCCAACGTGCTGATCTTCGAGCGAATACGCGAGGAGCTGCGCAGCGGGCTCTCGGTGCAGCAGGCGATCCATGCCGGCTACGAGCGTGCCTTCACCTCGATCATCGATGCCAACATCACCACTCTGCTGGTGGCGGTGATCCTGTTCTCGATCGGCACCGGGCCGGTCAAGGGCTTCGCCGTGACCCTGTCGCTGGGGATCATGACCTCGCTGTTCACCGCCCTGCTGGTGACCCGCGCCATGGTCAACCTCATCTACGGCGGCAAGCCGGTCAAGAAGCTCTGGATCTGATGCATTCACAACAGAGGTGGTCATGAAAACCCTCGTCAACCGACAGTTCGACTTCATGGGCAAGCGCCGCATCGCCTTCGCGATTTCCGGCCTGATGATCCTGGCGTCGATCGTCTCGCTGCTGTTCCAGCAGCTCAACCTGGGGCTCGACTTCACCGGCGGCAGCCTGGTGGAGGTCCGCTACGCCGTGGCGCCCTCGCTCGATGCGGTGCGCCAGATCCTCGAGGCCGCCGAGTTCCGCGACGTCTCGGTCCAGACCTTCGGCGCCTCCACCGAGGTGCTGATCCGCCTGCAGCAGGCCTTCGATCCCGAGGTGGGTGACCGGGTGGTGTCGCTGCTGCGCGAGGGCGGCGACCGGGTGGAGCTGGTGCGTGCCGAGTTCGTCGGCGCCCAGGTCGGCGAGCAGTTGCGCGACCAGAGCGGGCTGGGCCTGCTGGTGGCGCTGGGCATCGTGATGCTCTACGTGGCCTTCCGCTTCCAGTACAAGTTCGCCATCGGCGCCCTGCTGGCGCTGATGCACGACGTGATCATCGTGGTCGGCGTGTTCTCGCTGTTCCAGCTCGAGTTCGACCTCACCGTGCTGGCGGCGCTGCTGGCGGTGATCGGCTACTCGCTCAACGACACCATCGTGGTCTACGACCGTGTCCGCGAGACGATCCGCAAGTCACGCATCGACGACATGCCGGCGATCTTCAACGAAGCGATCAACATGACCCTGTCGCGCACCCTGGCGACGTCGGGCACCACCCTGCTGGTGTTGTTCGCCCTCTACTTCCTGGGCGGCGACATGATCGAGGGTTTCGCCGTGGCCCTGATCATCGGCATCGTGGTGGGCACCTTCTCCTCCATCTATGTGGCCTCGGCCCTGCTGCTGCCGCTCAAGCTCCAGCGCGAGGACCTGATCCCGCCGCCAAAGGAGGCAAGCGAGGAAGAAGAGCAGCTGCCCTGAAAGCTGTAAGCTGTAAGCTGTAAGCTGTAAGCTGTAAGCTGTAAGCTGTTGAATAGAATGCACTTTCAACGACATTAAAAAACCCCACCGCCATCTGGCGCGTGGGGTTTTCGCTTATAGCTTAAGGCTTACAGCTTACGACTCAGAAGTGCGGCTGGAGCTGCTGCACCAGGGCCTTGTAGAGACGCGGCCCGGCGGCCATCAGCCGGCCCTCGACCTCCACCGCGGGCTTGCCGTCGGGGCTCCCCATCAGCGCACCGGCCTCCTTGAGCAGCAGGGCGCCGACCTGCAGGTCCTGCTCCTCGAGGCCGAGCACGAAGGCGGCGTCGGCTCGCCCGGCGGCCAGATCGGCCAGGTCGAGCAGGCCACTGCCCGAGGCCCGCAGCACCTCGACCTGCGGGCCGAGCTGCTGCACCAGGGTCAGGTAGGCCGGCAGATGGCGAGGGCGCAGCCAGGTCTCCGGCAGGCCCATGGCGATACGCGTCCCGGCCACGGCAGACGCCTTAGGCACGCGGATGCGCTTGCCGTTGAGCTGGGCACCGCGGCCACGGCTGGCCAGGTATTCATCGTCGCTGAAGGGACAGATCACCACCGCATGCTCCGCACGGCCCTTGACCAGGCAGACCACCGACAGCGCGAAGCCGGGGGCGGCGACGGTGAGGTTGGAATAGCCGTGAAAGGGTTCGATCTTCCAGAGGGTATCGCTGCCGTCGCCCTCGCCGGCGCGGTAGGGCGTGAAGCGGCCGGTGACGCCGTGCTGCGGGTAGCCGCGGGCGAGCTGGCGGACGATGAGCGTCTCGGCATTGCGGGCGGCGTCCTCCAGCAGGCGGTCGAGGTTGTGCTCTTCGTGGGCGTTCTCGATTCGCTCGCGAATGCGCAGGAACTGTTCGCCGGCGCTGCGCGCGGCGCGCAACGCGAATTGGACCATCGGATGCATGATCGGGCCTTGGGGAGTCGGTGGTGTTAAAGAACGGGGGCGGTTCGGGGGAACCTGTCGGCGCGCATCCTAGCAGACCCGGGATGATTGCGCCACGCACTCGAAGCTCGACGGCAGCATGTTAGACTTCTCTCCCCGATTTCCAGCCGTCCCAAGGGTTCTCCACATGCTCGAGCGCATCCGCATCGTCCTGATCGGCACCAGCCACCCCGGCAACATCGGCGGCACCGCCCGCGCCATGCACAACATGGGGCTCGAGGACCTGGCCCTGGTGGCACCGCGCTGCGAACCGCTCACCGCCGACACCATCTCGCGGGCCTCGGGGGCCGATCACATCGTGCACGGCGCCCGCACGGTCGAGACCCTGGAGCAGGCGGTCGCCGACTGCACCCTGGTGGTGGGCGCCAGCGCCCGCTCACGCACCCTGCCCTGGCCGATGATCACCCCCCGCGAGCTCGGCGACCGGCTGGCCGAGGAACTGGCCGGGCCCGAGACACGGATCGCCCTGGTCTTCGGCCGCGAGGACAGCGGTCTCTCCAACGCCGAGCTGCAGCGCTGCCACGCCCATGTGCACATCCCCGCCAACCCCGACTTCAGCTCGTTGAACCTGGCCACCGCGGTGCAGGTGCTGGCCTACGAGTGCCGGCTGGCCTGGCTGGCGCAGCAGGAGGCGCCCGCCCCCGACACCGAGCCGGCCCAGCCGCTGGCCAGCCACGAGGAGCTCGAACACTATTTCGCCCACCTGGAGCGCACCCTGATCGCCATCGGCTTCCATGACCCGGCGCAGCCGCGCCAGCTGATGGCACGGCTGCGCCGCCTGACCCTGCGCAGTCGCCCCGAGCGCATGGAGCTCAATATCCTGCGCGGGATTCTCTCCGCCACCGAGAAGCAGGCGAGCGGCGGGACGCCGGTCGACCGCGGCGAACCGGACCCGCCGGCTTGAAGCCGCCGGCCGGCGCCCCCAATATGGAGGAATCTCCGGCGTTTGCCATCCACGCGCAGCGCCCCTCCGCCACCCAAGGACCGCTGCATGTTTCAACATCTGCGTGAGGACATCAACAGCGTATTCGCCCGCGACCCCGCGGCGCGCAACTTCCTGGAAGTGCTGACCAACTATCCCGGGCTACACGCCCTGTTGATCCACCGGTTCAGTCACTGGCTGTGGCAGAAGGGCCTCAAGTGGCTCGCCCGCAGCCTGTCGACCTTCTCCCGCTGGCTGACCGGCGTCGAGATTCATCCCGGAGCCTCCATCGGCCGGCGCTTCTTCATCGACCACGGCATGGGCGTGGTGATCGGCGAGACCGCCGAGGTCGGCGACGACGTCACCCTCTACCAGGGCGTGACCCTGGGCGGCACCAGCTGGAACAAGGGCAAGCGCCACCCCACCCTCGAGGACGGCGTGATCGTCGGCGCCGGCGCCAAGATTCTCGGCCCCTTCACCGTCGGCACCGGCGCCAAGATCGGCTCCAATGCCGTGGTCACCAAGGAGGTACCTGCCGGCGCCACCGTGGTCGGCATCCCCGGCAAGGTCGTCCAGCGCGTCGACCCGGACGCCGCGGCGACCCTCGAGGTCGACCCGGCGCGGCGCGAGGCGATGCACCGCAAGTTCGGTTTCGACGCCTACGGCATCAGTCAGGACATGCCCGACCCCGTGGCCCGTTCGATCCAGGCCATGCTCGACCACATGCACGCCGTCGACGAACGCATCGAGCGCATGTGCGGCACGCTGCGCAAGCTCGACGCCAGCTATCGAGAGGGCAAGCTGCCCGAGCTGCGCGACGAGGACTTCGCCGATATCCTCGCCGACGTGGACAGCTGCTGCCCCCCCGTCGACCAGGATGAGCCGGAGAGCGAGGATAAGCCCCGGGGCGACGCCGCCGGTGATGCCCGACCCGACAAGCACCGGGAGAATGGTTGACCGCGACACTCGGTCTTTACCATAATGCCTCTTCGCCCGTGCCGTTTCTCCATGGGGAGACGCACCCGATCCATCGAACCCGACCCATCGTCGGCGCCGAGGTGAAGATCCGCATGCGCCTGACCACCAAGGGACGCTATGCCGTCACCGCCATGCTCGACCTGGCGATGAACGCCGACGAGGGTCCGATCTGCCTCGCCGACATCTCGCGGCGACAGGAGATCTCGCTCTCCTACCTCGAGCAGCTGTTCGCCCGCCTGCGCCGCGCCCGCCTGGTGGAGAGCGTGCGCGGCCCCGGCGGGGGCTACCTGCTGGCACAGCCCGCCGCGGCCATCTCGGTGGCCAGGGTGATCGACGCGGTCGACGAGTCGGTGGACGCCACCCGCTGCGGCGGCCTCTCCGACTGCCAGCAGGGCGATACCTGCCTGACCCACCACCTGTGGTGCGAGCTGTCGGAGCATATCCACGGCTTCCTCGACGGCATCACCCTGGGGCAGCTGGCCGAGCGCCAGGAGGTGCGGGGCATCGCCAACCGCCAGCGTCGCCGGCAGGACAACGACGGCATCCTCGTATCGTCGCCCTGAGGCGTCGGGCAGCCGTTTCCAACATCCGTCACCACTGCGAGCCCATGACCATACCCGTCTACCTCGATTATGCCGCCACCACCCCGGTCGATCCGCGGGTCGCGGAAGTCATGAGCCGCCACCTGACCCTGGACGGCCTCTTCGCCAACCCCGCCTCGCGCAGCCACATGCTCGGCTGGCAGGCGGAGCAGGCCGTGGAGAGCGCTCGCCGCCAGGTCGCCGATGCGATCGGTGCCGACCCCCGCGAGATCGTCTGGACCAGCGGCGCCACCGAGGCCGACAACCTGGCCCTGATCGGCTTCATGCGTGCCAACCGGGCACGGGGGCGCCACCTGGTGACCTCCTGCATCGAGCACAAGGCGGTGGTGGACACCGCCCACGCCCTGGAGGCCGAGGGCTTCGAGGTCACCTGGCTGACGCCCGGCCGTGACGGCCGGGTGACCCCCGACCAGCTGCGCGCGGCCATGCGCACGGACACCGTGCTGGTCTCGCTGATGGCGGTGAACAACGAGCTCGGCTGCGTTCACGACCTGGCGGCGCTCGCCGAGGTCGTCCATGCCGGCGGCGCGGCCTTCCATGTCGACGCCGCCCAGGCCATCGGCCGCATCCCGCTGGATGTCGCACGGCTGGGCATCGACCTGATGTCGCTGTCGGGCCACAAGGCCTATGGCCCCAAGGGCGTCGGCGCCCTCTACGTGAGGCGCAGCCCGGATATCCGCCTGGAGGCGCTGATCCATGGCGGCGGGCACGAACGCGGCATGCGCTCCGGCACCCTGGCCACCCACCAGGCCGTCGGCATGGGCGAGGCCTTCGCCCTGGCCGCCGCCGAAGGCGAGGCCGACCAGCAGCGCATCACGACGCTGCGGGATCGGCTGCTCGACGGCCTGGCCGGCTTCGACGGCGTCCATCGCAACACCGATATCGCCGTGTCGGTGCCCAACATCCTCAACCTGGCCTTCGAGGGGGTCGATGGCGAGTCGCTGCTGATGGCGCTGCGCGACATCGCATTGTCCACCGGGTCGGCCTGCAACTCGGCGAGCGTCGAACCATCCTATGTATTGAAGGGCATCGGCGTGCCGCGCTCCCTGGCACTGGCCTCGTTGCGGTTCAGTTTCGGTCGCTTCACCACCGAAGCCGACATCGACCGGACGCTGCACGCCCTGACCCACGCCCTCGAGGGCCTTCGCCGCCAGGCGATCTGACCACTCACCCCGTGCAGGAGAAAGACCATGGCGCACCTTACGATCACCACCGCCGCCGCCGACCAGATCCGCCGGGTCCTCGACGAGCGCGGCCACGGCCTCGGCCTGCGCGTCTCGGTCAAGCCGAGCGGCTGCTCCGGCTACAGCTACGTGCTCGATTTCGCCGACGAGGCCGCCAATGACGATGTGGCCTTCGAGGAGCACGGCGTGGCCGTGTTCGTCGCCCCCGACGCCCTGGAGATGCTCGACGGCAGCGAGGTCGACTACGTCTCGGAAGGGCTCAACCGCTACTTCCGCTTCAACAACCCCAACGTCAAGGATGAGTGCGGCTGCGGCGAGAGCTTCAGCGTCTGAGCCCTGCCGACGCCAGCCGGAACACGCATGCGCGGGGCGATTGTTCAACGCCTCCCCGGGGCGTTATAATCCCCGCCCAGTCGGCGAACTCGCCGAACCGCCGGACCGCCGGCCGCATCATCCGATTCGCCGCGCCGCCCCCGCTCCCGATTCAGGAGCCCCGGGGCGGCGCGGCGCTATCCATCGACAGCCATGTCAACCACCCCTACCGGAGACACGCCCATGCCCACCCAGCGCACCCTGTCCATCATCAAGCCCGACGCCGTCGCCAAGAACGCCATCGGCGAGATCATCGCGCGCTTCGAGAAAGCCGGCCTCAAGGTCGTCGCCGCCAAGATGCTGCAGCTCTCCGAAGAGAAGGCCGGCGGCTTCTATGCCGAGCACAAGGAGCGCCCCTTCTTCAAGGACCTGGTGGGCTTCATGACCTCCGGCCCGGTCGTGGTGCAGGTGCTGGAGGGTGAAGACGCCATCGCCAGGAACCGCGACCTGATGGGCGCCACCAACCCCAAGGACGCCGCGCCGGGCACCATCCGCGCCGACTTCGCCGAGACCATCGACGCCAACGCCGTGCACGGTTCCGACTCGCCGGAATCCGCCGAGCGCGAAGTGGCCTACTTCTTCGGCGCCGACGAGATCTGCCCGCGCTGAGGAACGCCCTTCCCGCGGTCTTCCTGGCGGGAGTGATAGCCACTCCCGCCCTTCCGGCCGCCCTCCTTGCCCCAACGACCCGCTGACCGCCATGACCGCCACGATCGCTCCCCAACGCACCAACCTGCTCGGCCTCTCTCGCGAGGAGATGGAAGCATTCTTCCTCTCCATCGGCGAGAAGAAGTTCCGTGCCGCCCAGGTGATGAAGTGGATCCACCACGAGGGCTGCGACGACTTCGCGGCCATGACCAATCTGTCCAAGGCACTGCGCGCGCGACTGGCCGAGGTCGCCGAGATCCGGGGTCCCGGCGTGGTCTACGAGGGCTCCTCCAGCGACGGTACCCGCAAGTGGGTGCTCGAGGTCGAGGACGGCAGCTACGTGGAGACGGTGCTGATCCCGGCCGACAACGGCAAGCGCCGCACCCTCTGTGTCTCCTCCCAGGTCGGCTGTTCGCTGGACTGCAGCTTCTGCTCCACCGGCAAGCAGGGCTTCCAGCGCAACCTCACCGCCGCCGAGATCATCGGTCAGGTATGGGTCGCCCAGCGCAGCGTCGGCCCGCGCAAGGACACCGCCAACCGTCCGGTCACCAACGTGGTGATGATGGGCATGGGCGAGCCGCTGATGAACTACGACAACGTCGTGCCGGCGATGAAGCTGATGCTCGACGACGACGGCTACGGCCTCTCCAAGCGTCGCGTCACCCTCTCTACCTCCGGGGTGGTGCCGATGCTCGACAGGCTCGGCGACGAACTCGACGTGAGCCTGGCCATCTCGCTGCATGCGGCCACCGACGAGCTGCGCAGCGAGCTGGTGCCGCTCAACCGCAAGTACAACATCCGCGCCCTGCTGGATGCCTGTCAGCGCTACCTCGCCAAGTGCGCCGACACCCGGATGATCACCATCGAGTACACCCTGATCAAGGACGTCAACGACCAGCAGGAGCACGCCGAACAACTCGCCGCCCTGCTCGAGGAGTTGCCGTGCAAGATCAACCTGATTCCGTTCAACCCCTTTCCCCATTCGGGCTATGAAAAACCATCGCGCAACCAGACGATGCGTTTCCAGCAGTGGCTCTATGAGCTGGGCTACACGGCCCCGATCCGCTCCACCCGCGGCGACGACATCGATGCCGCCTGCGGCCAGCTGGTAGGGCGCGTCAAGGATCGTACCAGGCGTCACGAGCGCTATATCCGGTCAATCCAGATCGACGCCGACTGAGCCGGGGGTCACCTTGACTTCAACCGGGCTCGGCGCTTTGATGGACAGGCCTTTTTCCCCACTGGCGGCGGTTCGCCTGCGACACGCCACCGGTGGTGTCGTGCCCACTATCGAGAGGACGCCATGACTCGCTGCCCACGCTCGCCCGGACTCACGCAGGCCCCTGCCGTCGCCGTCCTGCTGGGGACGCTGTGGCTGGCCGGCTGCGCCTCCCAGGCGGGCCCGCTCAACGGCAGCGAGGAGAGCCCCGTCGACGCCTACACCCAACTCGGCATCGCCTACCTCGAGCGAGGCAACCTGCAGCGCGCCATGAGCTCGCTGGACCGGGCCCTGCAGAGGGCGCCCGACGACGCCGAGGCCCTGCAGGCCATGGCCATGGTCTACCAGCGCCAGGGGGAGAGCGAGCTCGCCGACGAGACCTTCCGGCGTGCCCTCGACGCCGACACCGGCTTCACTCGGGCACGCAACAACTATGCGGCCTTCCTGTATGATCGTGGGCGCATCCGCGAGGCCTGCGACCAGCTCGAGCAGGCCACCCAAGATACCCAGTATGCCAACCGGGCCCAGCTGTTCGCCAACCTGGGGCAGTGCCAGCAGGAACTCGGCGACCTCGACGCCGCCCGGACCAGCCTGACCCGCGCCCAGGCGATCGACCCGCGCAGTGCCCGCAGCTACTTCACGCTGGCCGAACTCGAGCATGCCCAGGGCAATCATGCTCGCGCCCGGAACCAGCTCGAGGGCTTCATGCGCCTGGCCGGCACCAGCCCCGCGGCACTCCTGCTGGCCCGTGACATCGCCCGGGCCGAGGGCGACCAGGCGGCCGCTGCCTTCTACACCGAGCAACTGGATGCAGTCAATGGCGCTCCCTGACCACCGATTCTTGACGAAGGAAGCTCAGCCATGAGCGACACCCATATCACCGATGCCGCCGACGTCGCCCTCACGGTCTCGCCGGGCGAACAGCTCAAGCACGAGCGCGAGTCGCAGGGCCTTTCCCGCGAGGAGGTCGCGGAGACCCTGAACCTGCGCCCTGCGGTGATCCAGGGGCTCGAGGACGACAACTATGAAGAGGTCCCCGTCGCCGCCTATCGGCGGGGCTACCTGCGCTCCTATGCCCACCTGCTGGGCATCGACGACCGCCCGGTGCTGGAAGCCTACCGGGCGCGTTTCGGCAGCGAGGAGCAGGAGCGCAAGGTGACACCGGTGCATGTCACCCGGCCGCCGTCACGCATCGGCGCCTGGCTGTTCCGGCTGGTCACCCTGCTGGTGATCGCCGGGCTGATCGGCCTGACGCTGCTGTGGTGGCAGAGCCGTGGCGGCAACGAGCCCCCCGGCGTCAGCGACAGCGGGCCGGTGTCGGTGGACAGCCTCGACGGCAGCACCACCATCACCGAGGGCGACGAGGCACCGGCCACCGCGGAGGAGTCGGGCGAACTCGGTGCCCTGCCACCGCTGCCCGAAGAGGAGAGTGACCTGGGCCTGGTCGAGGATCCCCAGGCCATCGGCGAGCTCCCCGCCGGCGAGGTGGATGCCGGTCCGGCCCATATCGTCGCCGCCGATCGCGGTGCACCCGACGAGGCCGAGCGGGAGACGCCGGCCGAGGAGGCCACCGAAGCCGAGGCGGCTCCGGCGACAGCCGCCGACCCGCGGGTACTGGAGCTGACCTTCAACGAGCAGTCCTGGACCGAGATCTTCGATGCCGACAACCAGCGCATCCTCGTCGGTCTTCAGGAACCCGGCACCACGGCAAGCGTCGAAGGCGAACCGCCGTTCCGCCTGACCGTGGGCAACGCCACCGGCGTCGAGCTCCTCTGGGGCGGCGAATCCATCGATCTCAGCGCTCGCGCCGGTGCCAACAACGTCGCCCGCTTCACCCTGGGAGAATGATTCCGTCATCATGCATGCTCAATCCCCCATCCAGAGACGCCTGTCACGCCAGATCCATGTCGGCAGGGTAGCGGTCGGCGGCGATGCCCCCATCTCCGTGCAGAGCATGACCAACACCGACACCCTGGACGTGGCTGCCACCGTGGCCCAGATCCGCCAGCTCGAGACCGCCGGCGCCGATATCGTGCGCGTCTCGGTGCCCGACATGGACGCCGCCGAGGCCTTCGGCCGCATTAAGCGCCAGGTCGACGTTCCCCTGGTGGCAGACATCCACTTCGACTACCGGATCGCCCTGCGCGTCGCCGAGCTCGGCGTCGACTGCCTGCGCATCAACCCCGGCAACATCGGCCGGGAAGACCGGGTCAGGGCCGTCGTATCGGCCGCCCGCGACAACGGCATCCCGATCCGCATTGGGGTCAACGCCGGCTCGCTGGAGAAGGACCTGCAGAAGAAGTACGGCGAGCCGACCCCCGAGGCGCTGGTGGAATCGGCGATGCGCCATATCGACCACCTGGATCGTCTCGACTTCCAGGAGTACAAGGTCAGCGTCAAGGCCTCGGACGTGTTCATGGCCGTGGCCGCCTACCGCCAACTGGCCAGGCTGATCGAGCAGCCACTGCACCTGGGCATCACCGAGGCGGGTGGGCTGCGCTCGGGCACCGTCAAGTCCTCCATCGGCCTGGGCCTGCTGCTGATGGACGGCATCGGCGATACCATCCGCGTGTCGCTGGCCGCCGATCCCGTCGAGGAGATCAAGGTCGGCTATGACATGCTCAAGAGCCTTCGCCTGCGCTCGAAGGGCATCAACTTCATCGCCTGCCCCAGCTGCTCGCGGCAGAACTTCGACGTCATCGGCACCATGAACGCCCTCGAGGAGCGCCTCGAGGACATCATGACGCCGCTGGATGTCTCGGTGATCGGCTGCGTGGTCAACGGTCCCGGCGAGGCCAAGGAGAGCGATGTCGGTCTCACCGGCGGCAGCCCCGCCAACCTCGTCTACATCGACGGCAAGCCGGCCTCCAAGCTGCGCAACGATCACCTGGTCGACGACCTGGAGCGGCTGATCCGCGACAAGGTGCGCGAGAAGGAGCAGGCCGAGAAGGACCTGATCGCCCGCGGGGCCTGACCCGCCGACGACCCATCAAGGAGTTACCGTTGAGCAAGAAGATCCAGGCCATTCGTGGCATGAACGACCTGCTGCCCGGCCAGTCGGCGCTGTGGCAGTACTTCGAGGGACAGGTGCGCGTGCTGATGCAGCGCTACGGCTATGACGAGATCCGCACCCCCATCGTCGAGCAGACCGCGTTGTTCGCCCGCTCCATCGGCGAGGTCACCGATATCGTCGAGAAGGAGATGTACACCTTCGAGGACCGCAACGGCGACAGCCTGACCCTTCGCCCCGAGGGCACGGCGAGCTGCGTGCGCGCCGCCATGGAGCATGGCCTGCTGCACAACCAGACCCAGCGGCTCTGGTACCAGGGCCCGATGTTCCGCCACGAGCGCCCGCAGAAGGGCCGCTACCGGCAGTTCCATCAGGTCGGCGTCGAGACCTTCGGCCTCGACGGCCCCGACATCGACGCCGAGGTGATCCTGCTCTCGGCCCGGCTGTGGCAGCAATTGGGGCTCTTCGAGCACGTCACCCTGGAGCTCAACTCGCTGGGCTCCTCAGCGGCCCGGGCCGCCTATCGAGAACTGCTGGTGGCCTATTTCGAGCGCCACCATGCCCTGCTCGACGAGGACTCCCGCCGGCGCCTGACGAGCAACCCGCTGCGCATCCTCGACTCGAAGAACCCCGACATGGCCGAGATGCTCGCCGGGGCACCGAAGCTGATGGATCACCTCGACGACGCCTCCCGCGAGCACTTCGAGCAGCTCACCGCGCTGCTCGACGCCGCCGGCATCGACTACGTGATCAACCCGCGCCTGGTACGCGGCCTGGACTACTACGGCCGCACCGTCTTCGAGTGGACCACCACGGCGCTGGGCAGCCAGGGCACCGTCTGTGCCGGTGGCCGCTACGACGGCCTGGTGGAGCAGCTCGGCGGCAAGCCGACCCCCGCGGTGGGCTTCGCCATGGGCATCGAGCGCCTGATCCTGCTGCTCGAGACCCTGGCGCTGGTGCCCGAGGGTGCCCGCGGCGAGCTCGACCTCTACCTGCTGCCGATGGATGACGCCGCCACCCGCCAGGCGCTGCTGCTCGGCGAGCGGCTGCGCGGCGAACTGCCCGGGCTGCGCGCCCAGCTGCATTGCGGCGGCGGCAGCTTCAAGAGCCGCATCAAGAAGGCCGACCGCAGCGGCGCCCGCCTCGCGCTGTTGCTCGGCGAGGACGAGTTGGCCCAGGGCACGGCCACGCTGAAGTTCCTGCGCGAGGAGCGCGAGCAGCTGAGCCTGCCCCAGGCGGAGCTCAAAGCCACCCTGGCATCGCTGCTGGCAGGCGAGAACGCCTGAACGACCCGTTTCAGGATGCCGACGCCGATCCAATTCAGGATCCCGACGCCGATCCAATTCAGGATCCCGACGCCGATCCAATTCAGGATCCCGACGCCGATCCAATCAGGATCCCGACACCGATCCGTGCAGGATCCCGAACCGGATCCTCCAGGACAGAAGGAGACCGCCTGTGGCGGAGCTGAGAACCGAAGAAGAGCAGCTTGATGCGATCAAGCGCTGGTGGAAGGAGAACGGCACCTCGCTGATCGCCGGGGTCGCCATCGCCGCGGCCGGCGTGTTCGGCTGGAACGCCTGGCAGAACTATCAGGAGAACCAGGCCCAGGCCGCCTCCATGCGTTACCAGCAGCTGATCAACCAGACCGCCGGCAACGAACTCGACGAGGCCGACATCGGCGAGGCCCGCGCACTGGTGGCGGAGATCATCGACAGCCACGGCAAGACGCTCTATGCCGACCTGGCACGACTGGTCGATGCCCGGCTAGCGGTGGCCCAGGGCGACCAGGCCGCGGCCCGCGACGCCCTGGAAGGGGCGATCGATGCCAGCTCCCGTGATTACGTGCAGGGCCTGGCACGGCTGCGCCTGGCGCGACTGCAGGTCGCCGATGGCGATGCCGAGGCCGCGCTCGCCACCCTCGACGCCGGTGTCCCGGAGGCCCTGGCCGCCCAACGCGCCGACGTCCGCGGCGACGCCTATCACGCCCTGGGCCGCGAGGACGAGGCCCGCGAGGCATGGAATGAGGCACTGGGACTCGCCGAGGAGCGCGATCAACCGCTCTATGGCGTCCAGCTCAAGCTCGACAACCTGGGTTTTGACGAGGCCACGCTATGAAACCGACACTCCTGATCGCCGCCGCCGCGAGCCTGGCCCTGCTGGCCGGATGCGCCGGCAAGGTGGAACCGCAGTACCCGCCCAAGGACCTCGAGGGCTTCGAGGAGAGCGTCAGCCTGAATACCGCCTGGAGCGAGCGAGTCGGGAGTGGCCTCGGCCGCGCGAGCTACCCCATCGCCCCGGCCCGGGACGGCGACGCCGTCTTCGCCGCCGACGAGCGCGGCCGGCTGATGGCGCTGGATGCCGATGACGGCGATACCCGCTGGGAAGTCGACCTCGAGGTGCCCGTTTCCAGTGGCCTCACCGCCGTGGCGAACCGGGTCTACCTGGGCACCCGCAACGGCGAGGTGCTGGCCATCGACCAGCGCGATGGCGAGGTGCTCTGGCGCGCCCGGGTCCCCAGCGAGGTGCTGGCCGCGCCCCAGCCCAGCCAGCAGTTGCTGGTGGTGCAGAGCGTCGACGGCAGCGTCACCGCCCTGGACCGGGCCAACGGCGAGGGACGCTGGACCTACAGCACCACCCGGCCCGCGCTGACCCTGCGCGGCACCGGCACCCCCATGGTGATCGACCCGGTCACCTTCGCCGGCATGCCCAACGGCCGCCTGGTGACCCTGGACAACCGCAACGGCCAACCGCTGTGGGACATGCGCATCGCCGTGCCCCAGGGCCGCAGCGACATCGACCGGCTGGTCGACCTGGCCGCCCAGCCGGTACTGACCCCGGACGGCCGCCTCTTCGTGACCAGCTACAACGGTCGCCTGGTCGCCCTGGAAGCCACCCAGGGCGAGGTGCTGTGGGAGCGCGAGCTCTCCAGCTATCTGACCCCGATCCTGGTCGGCGACTTCCTGTTCACCGTCAACGAGGCCAGCCATGTCATCGCCCTGGACGCCAACAGCGGCGACGAGATCTGGCGCAACGAGTCCCTGGAGGGACGTCGCATCACCGCTCCGGCCTTCGCCGACGGCAGCCTGGTATTCGGCGACTTCGAGGGCTACCTGCACCTGATCGAGGCGCGCAGCGGCGAGTTGACCGGCCGCACCCGCGTCGACCGCTCGGGCATCAGCGTGCGCCCCCTCACCGAGGGACGCCGCATCCATGTGCTGGCCGACGACGGCAGCCTAGAGACCCTGGACATCCAATGACCCCCGTGATCGCCCTGGTCGGCCGCCCCAACGTGGGCAAGTCGACCCTGTTCAACCGCCTGACCCGCTCCCGGGACGCCCTGGTGGCCGACTTCCCGGGGCTCACCCGCGACCGCAAGTACGGCAACGGCGTGCTCGGCGGCAAGGCGTATACGGTGATCGACACCGGCGGCATCAGCGGCGACGAGGAAGGCATCGATGCGGCCATGGCCGAGCAGTCGCTGCAGGCCATCGACGAGGCCGACATCGTGCTGTTCATGGTCGACGCCCGCGCCGGCCTCAACGTCGCCGACGAGGCCATCGCCAACCACCTGCGGGTCAACCAGAAGAAGACCTGGCTGGTGGTCAACAAGACCGACGGCCTGGAAGAGCACACCGCCATGGCCGACTTCTGGCAGTTGGGACTCGGCGACCCGCACCCCATCGCCGCCGCCCATGGCCGCAACGTCACCGGCCTGATCGAGGCGGTGCTCGAGCCCTTCCCCGAACGCGACGAGAGCATCCCTGCCGACACCGGCACCAAGGGCATCCGCATCGGCGTGATCGGTCGCCCCAACGTGGGCAAGTCGACGCTGGTCAACCGCCTGCTCGGCGAGGAGCGGGTGGTGGTCTTCGACGAGGCCGGCACCACCCGCGACGCCATCGAGATCCCCTTCGAGCGCCGCGGCACGCCCTACGTGCTGGTGGACACCGCCGGTGTGCGGCGACGCAAGAACGTCCGCGAGATCGCCGAGAAGTTCTCGATCATCAAGACCCTCGAGGCGATCAAGGAGTGCCATGTCGCGGTCATGGTGCTGGATGCCCGCAGCGGCCTGGTCGAACAGGACCTGCACCTGCTCGACTATGTGTTGACCAGTGGCCGTGCCCTGGTGCTGGCGGTCAACAAGTGGGACGGCCTGGAAAGCGAGGCCAAGGACAGGATGCGCGCCGAGGTCAAGCGCCGCCTGGGCTTCGCCGACTACGCCGAGCTGCACTTCATCTCGGCGCTGCACGGCACCGGGGTGGGCGACCTCTACCCCTCCATCGAGCGCGCCTTCGCCTCGGCCAACAGCCACTGGTCGACCAACCGCCTGACCACCATCCTCCAGGACGCCGTGGAGCAACACCAGCCACCGCTGGTCAATGGCCGGCGCATCAAGCTGCGCATGGCCCACCAGGGCGGCAGCAACCCACCGATCATCGTGGTCCACGGCAACCAGACATCGTCGCTGCCCGAGGCCTACCGTCGCTACCTGACCAACACCTTCCGCAAGGTGCTCAAGGTGCGTGGCACCCCGCTGCGCTTCGAGTTCCGCTCGGGCAAGAACCCCTTCGACAGCATGGCCGGCGCCAGCGACAAGGAGAAGGCCAAGAAGCGCGAACTGGGCCGCACCCGCGAGGCGCGCAAGAGCCGCCGCTGAGTCACTTCCGCCTCACCCCCATACCGCCCGCCCGACCCGTCATCCACGACTGGCCGGGCGGTGTCGTTCCGGGCCGACAGTTTCGCTTTCCCGGCGAGCCGGCAGGGCACACAACGCCTTGACAGGGAAGCCCGGTAGCCCTGAAATACGCCTCTCGCTGCAATGCAGCACCGACCCTGTCCCCGAGGACCTGATAATGCTCCCCCGTCCCTCGCCGCGCCGCTGGCGCCTGCTCGCCCCGCTCTGTCTGGCGCTACTGCTCGGCGGCTGCCTGGCGATCCCCCAGACCGGCCTGTTCGCCTTCCGCCTGGCGATCACCTCGCTGGGTGTCGAGAACGTGCGCATCGGTCCCTACTCGATCCAGGCCGGCCTCGATACCAGCGACATCACCTCGCTGATCGCCTCGAGCCTGGGCATGGGCAGCCTGCCGGTGCAGGCCACCCTGGCCATGGGCCTCGGCCTGCCCGCCGGCATGCCCGCGGTGGAGATGTCGGGCTTCCGCTGGACCCTGAACGTGCCCGGCGCCGAGGCGATCAGCGGCAACTACCAGGAGGAGGTCACCCTGACCTCAGGCGATGACGCCAACCTGCGGCTGCCGATCGCCTTCGACCTGCTGGGCACCGACCGCAATCGCCTGGCGCCGCTGGTGGAGCTGGCCAGCCAGATGGCCAGCCAGGGGGAGCTGCCCACCGGCAGCGAACTGGAGATCACGCCGGGGGATCTGCGTGGGCTGGGCATGACCCTGCCCGCCGGCCTGTGGACGCCGGCCCTGCGCTTTGCCGTGGGCGAGGACGGCGAGCTGACGCCCCAGCGCTGATCCGCCGGCGCCGCTTCAAGGGGCCGGCATCACACGCAACACCCGCCCCTCGGCGCTGTCAGTCAACAGGTAGAGGGCGCCATCCGGCCCGCTGCGGACGTCACGAATCCGCTCGTCGAGTTCCGTGAACAAGGCTTCCTGGCCCACGATCCCGCCATCCTCGCGGATCAGGCGGCGCACCTGGCGAGCGGCCAGCGCCGCGACGAACAGGTCGCCGCGCCACTCGGGAAATCGCTCCCCGTCATACACGGTCATGCCCGAAGGAGCGATGGATGGTGTCCAGTGCAGCAAGGGCGGCTCGAACCCCGGCAGCTCGGTGAAGGGCGTGACACGCGCCCCGGTATAGTCGACGCCATGCGTGACCAGAGGCCAGCCATAGTTGGCACCGGGAAGGATACGATTGAGTTCGTCACCGCCACGGGGGCCATGCTCGTGAATGAGCAGCTCACTTCGCGTCTCGTCGAAGACGACCCCCTGAATATTGCGATGGCCGATGCTGTAGAGCTCCGCTCGCGCTTCACTGGCAGCGACGAAGGGGTTGTCGCCGGGCACCGAGCCAGCAGGGGTCAAGCGGACCAGGCTGCCCAGGTGGTTGCCCGGATTCTGGGCCTGTTCACGGTAGTCGAAGCCATCGCCCAGCCCTAGTACCAGGGTATCGTCCGGCAGGAAGGTCAGGCGGCCGCCGTAGTGGGAGCGTCCCTGCCTGTCCGGCTCGGCGCGAAACAGCGTCTCTCGTGCGACCAACCGCCGGCCGTCGAAGCGAGCGCGATCCAGGCAGGTCGTGTTGGCGGCACGCGTGCCACAGGCATAGCTCAGGTACACCCACCCACTGTCGGGATGATCCGGCGCCAGCGCCACCTCGAACAACCCCGCCTGGCCACCGACGAAGACCTCGGGCACACCCGCAACGGGCGCCTCGCGCAGCGTGCCATCGGCGTCGATCAGGCGCAGCCGCCCGACGCGTTCGGTGACCAGCATGCCGCCCCCGGGCAGGAAGGCCAGCGACCAGGGATGGTCGAGCCCCTCGGCCAGGGTCTCGATCCGGTAGTCCACGGCGAGCGCCATGGTGCACGCCGACAGACCGACGGCGGTCAGCAGGACACGACCGAATCGACGCATGTTGCGCTCCTCTGCCGGGTCACCCGGAAGCCCCGTCCCAGTCGAGATACGCCAGGATGGCATAGCCCCAGCCGCCCAGGGCGGCGGTCGCCATCATCGCCAGGGTTCCCTCCAGGCTGCGAGTGGCCGCGATCAGGGTCGGCATGGGCGCCAGGGCATCGACGATCGACAGCATGATCCATAGCCCGAGCGCCGCCGCCAGCGCATGAATCGGCCATGCTCCGAAGCCCAGCCAGCGTGTCACCACGCTGGCCACCGGCATGGCCCCCAGCATCATGATGGCGACGAGGCTGCCGTACAGCGGTGTGAACCCCAGCAGATCGTGAGCCGTGGTCGCCAGGCGCGTGGAGAACGAGATATCGGCACCCAACGCCGACAGCGCCGCCAGGTTGAACTGGGTCTGCACGATCGACCCCAGCAGTGTGGCGTCGAGCACGGCCGCGACATAAGCCAGCAGCGGTCGCCATCGCCTCGTCACGATGACCTCTCATGAAGACTTCGATAGCAGCGCCACGCCTTCGAGCCGGCAAAATTGCCAGCAGTGCACAGGCTCATCGCATGGTCGCATGCTCTCACTGACTCTCCTGGCCCCGGGAACCATCTCTCAAGCGCTGCTGACCGACCCACTGGCAGGCGAACTGCCAGGCGACCCGGCCACTGCGTCCGCCGCGCAGGGTGGCGAAGCGAATCGCCTCGGCGCGGGCCTCGCGGTTCCAGTCGGCGGCCGTGCCGAGCTGGCCGACCCAGTGGCAGCAGGCCTCCAGGTAGACGTCCTGGTTGAAGGGGTGGAAGCCGAGCCACAGGCCGAAGCGGTCCGACAGCGAGATCTTCTCCTCCACGGCGTCGCCGTGATGCAGCTCGTCGCCCACCAGCCGCGAGCCCTCGTTGTCGCTCATCGACTCGGGCAGCAGGTGGCGACGATTGGAGGTGGCGTAGAGCAGCACATTGGGCGGCGGGCCGGTGAGGGCGCCGTCGAGCACGCTCTTGAGCGCCTTGTAGGCGTCGTCGTGGCCCTCGAAGGAGAGGTCGTCGCAGTAGACCACGAAGCGATGCGGCTGATCTCGCAGCTGGGTCACCAGCAGCGGCAGGCCGGCGAGGTCGTGGCGGTCGACCTGCACCAGGCGCAGGCCCTCCGGTGCCAGGGCATTGAGCAGGGCGCGAATCAGCGACGACTTGCCGCTGCCCCGCGAGCCCCACAGCAGGGCGTGGTTGGCCGGCAGCCCCTGGAGGAAGGCGCGGGTGTTGTCGACCAGCGCCAGCTTCTGGCGCTCGATGCCGAGCAGGTCGTCGAGCGCCAGGGCATCCCGCGGGGGAACCGGCAGCAGCCGCCCGCCCAGGGTATGGCGCTGCCACAGGGCGGCGATGTCGCGCTCCCAGTCGACCGCCTCGGGCGGCGGCGGCAGCCAGTGTTCGACGTGATCCAGCAGGTGCAGCAGGCGGCGCGACAGCTCCGCATCCATGGCGCTCTCCCTTCGACTCGTGATGTGGCAGGCCGGTGTTGACCTGGCAGGCGTTACGGGTATCTTGTGGCGAACCCTCATGTCCCGTCCAGGGTCATAGAAACCTGGACACAGGAGCTTGGTCACAGGAGACCTCCCATGCGCTGGATGCACTGCCTCGCCATCGGTACCCTCGGTATCGCCCTGACTGCCTGCACCACCTCGCCCACCGGGCGCTCGCAGCTGACGTTGATGTCCGACGACCAGCTCAATCAGATGGGCGCCCAGGCCTTCGAGCAGTATCAGCAAGAGCTGCCCACCGTCGGCGGTGCCCCGCTGCGCTACGTGCAGTGCGTGACCGATGCCGTGGTCCAGGCCCTACCGGCCGGCGAGCGTGACCAGAACTGGCAGGTCAAGGTCTTCGAGTCCGAGCAGGCCAACGCCTTCGCCCTGCCCGGCGGCTACGTGGGCATCAACACCGGCCTGCTCGAGATCGCCGAGAACCAGGACCAGCTCGCCTCGGTGATCGGCCACGAGATTGGCCACGTGATGGCCCGTCACGCCAATGAGCGCGCCTCCACACAAAGCGCCACCCAACTGGGTCTGTCGGTGATCTCCTCCGCCTCGGGCCTGCAGGGCCCCGGTGGCGAGCAGATGATGGCCGCGCTGGGTATGGGCGCCCAGTACGGTATCCTGCTGCCCTTCTCGCGTCGTCATGAGAGCGAGGCCGACACCATTGGGCTGAACCTGATGGCGGATGCCGGCTTCGATCCGCGGGCGAGCATTGCCCTGTGGGAGAACATGGGGGCCGCCGGTGGCGGCCGGCCGCCGGCCTGGATGTCGACCCACCCGAGCCACGGCCAGCGCATCGGCGGCCTGGAGGCCGGCATGGGCGAGGCCATGGCACGCTACGAGCAGGCCCGCCAGGCCGGTCGCACTCCCAACTGCCCGCGGCCCTGAATGGCCCAACGCCAGCACCTCACCCCCTGAACCGGAAAGCGAATGCTGAGACTCGGACTGTTGCTGTTGATCGTGCCCATCCTGGTGCTGATGGGCGTCTACTTCTGGGAGTTGGGTGACGTGCGCGAGTGCACCCTCTCCGGCGGCTACTGGGACTACCTCGAGGGGGGCTGCCGCGACACGCCGCAGCCCTTCGCCTCCTGGCTCGACCGCCATCCCTGGCTGGTCAACGGCGGCATGCTGCTCTCGGTGGCCGGCGTGGCGCTGTGCATGGTGGGGCTCTACACGAAACGGCGGTAATGGCCCCATCTTTCTCGACGATGGCGCATTTTTGTCGCATATGGCGGCGGCATGGCCTCTTTGGGGTCAGACCCTGACGGTGTCGAATCCGCTTGCCATGTGCACAACGATAGGCCTTCTGGTTTGGCTAGGGTCTGACCCCAAAGGGACCGCCGGCGCTGGAGATCAACCACATACCGCGTGGTAATTAGCCGAATGAAGTCCTACCCGCCAGTTACGCCTACAACGCCCGCCTGAGCGCCTCGAGCACCGGGTCGGTGTCGGGGCGCTGGTGGCGCCACAGGAAGAAGGATTCGGCGGCCTGCTCCACCAGCATGCCCAGGCCATCGGCGGTACGGGCGCCGCGCTCGCCGGCCCACTGCAGGAACACCGTGGGCTCGGCGCCGTACATCATGTCGTAGGCGGTGGCGCCGTCGGCAAACAGGTCGTCGGGCAGCGGCGGCAGGTCGCCGGCGAGGCTGGCGCTGGTGCCGTTGATCACCACGTCGAAAGGCCCCGAGATGGCATCGAAGCCGCCACCGCGGATCGCGCCCAGGTCGGCGAAGTCGGCCGCCAGGGCCTCGGCCTTCTCGGCGGTACGGTTGGCGACGACCAGGCTGGCCGGGGCCGCCGCGAGCAGCGGCTCGAGCACGCCGCGCACCGCCCCGCCGGCGCCCAGCACCAGGAGGCGCGCGCCGGCGAGCGTGACGCCGTGGCGCTCGAGGTCCCGCACCAGGCCGACGCCGTCGGTGGTGTCGCCATAGACCTTCAAATCGTTGCTCTGGCCGTTGCTGCCGAGGATCAGGGTGTTCACCGCCCCGGCCCGCCGGGCGCGCGGGCTCAGCACCTCGCACAGGCGAAACGCCTCCTCCTTGAACGGCACGGTGACGTTGGCGCCGCGACCACCCGCCGCGATGAAGGCACGCCAGGCGCCGGCGAAGTCGTCCAGCGGCGCCTCGATAGCGGTGTAGTCGATGGCCTCACCGGTCTGGTCGGCGAAGGCCGCATGGATGGCCGGTGACTTCGAGTGGCCAACGGGATGGCCGAAAACACAGTAGCGGTCGGTCACGAGATCTCCTTGGTGTCTCGGGAAGCGTCTAGTTGGCCCCTTCCCCCAGCCAGTCGCGGGGGCGCAGATAGTCGCGATAGAGCAGTGCCTCGGGGCTGTCGGGCTCGGGGTTCCAGCCGTATTCCCAGCGCGCCAGGGGCGGCATCGACATCAGGATCGACTCGGTGCGTCCGCCGCTCTGCAGGCCGAACAGGGTGCCGCGGTCCCACACCAGGTTGAACTCCACGTAGCGCCCGCGGCGGTAGAGCTGGAAGTCGCGCTCGCGCTCCCCCCAGGGCGTGTCGCGGCGGCGGCGCACGATGGGCAGGTAGGCCTCCAGGAAGGCGTCGCCCACGGCACGCTGGAAGGCGAAGCACTTCTCGAACCCCCAGTCGTTGAGGTCGTCGAAGAACAGGCCACCGACACCGCGGGTCTCGTCGCGATGCTTGAGCAGGAAGTAGTCGTCGCACCACGCCTTGAAGCGCGGGTAGACGTCGTCGCCGAAGGGCGCACAGGCGTCGCGGGCGACCCGATGCCAGTGCAGCACGTCGTCGTGCACCGGGTAGAAGGGCGTCAGGTCGAAGCCGCCGCCGAACCACCACACCGGCGCCTCGCCCGCCTGCTCGGCGATGAAGAAGCGCACGTTGCCGTGGCTGGTCGGCACATGGGGGTTCTCGGGGTGCAGCACCCAGGAGACGCCCACCGCATGGAAGCTGCGCCCGGCCAGCTCCGGCCGGGCCGCGGTGGCGGACGGCGGCAGCCGCTCGCCGAAGACATGGGAGAAGTTGACGCCGCCCTTCTCGAACAGCGCCCCATGTTCGAGCACCCGGGAGCGGCCACCGCCCCCCTCCTCTCGTACCCAGGCATCCTCGCGAAACCCCGGGCCGCCATCCTCCGCGGCCAGGCCGGCACAGAGACGATCCTGGAGGTCGAGCAGGTAGCGCTTGACGTCATCGAGGTAGGCGTGGGCCACGGGGCCTCCTGAAGGCAAGGATAGGACGGGGATCGGTGGCTCCCGGGTCAGGAGCGCAAGACTCGGCCGGTGATCAGGTCGCGGATGGTACTGGGGCGTTCGAGGCCACCGAGCTCCCCCTCGATCAGGGCATCCAGCTGGTCGCCGAAGATGGTACGCACCTCGTCGGCACTCATCGCCGGGGGCTCGCTGGCCTTGTTGGCCGAGGTCGAGACGATCGGCTTGCCGAAGGCCGTACAGAGCTCCACCACCAGGGGATGGTCGCTGACCCGCAGCGCCACCCGGTCGTGGCCGCCACGCAGCAGTGCACGGGAGCGACCGTTGTCGGGCACCAGCCAGGTATGGGGGCCGGGCCAGCTGGCCACCAGGGGCGCGTGGAGCTCGAGCGGCACACCCTCGAGCCAGGGCGCGAACTGCCCGATGCTCGCCGCCACCAGGATCATGCCCTTGGCCGGGTCGCGCTGCTTGAGGCGCAGCAGGCGGGCCAGCGCCTCGTCATTGTCGGGATCGCAGCCGAGCCCCCAGACCGCTTCGGTGGGATAGGCGATCACACCGCCGGCGCGCAGCGTGGCAACGGTGGTCTCGAGCGTACAGGCTTCGGTCATGGAACTCCTCGGATGGAAACGATCGACGTGGCGACGACGCCCCGATGCCGGGATCCTATGCTATCACGCTCCCGGTGGCGACGGCAGGCGCACCCAGCCCCCGACCGCCTGGGTGGCGCGCCCTTCCAGCTCGAGCTCGAGCAGTCGGCGCTGGCACTCGGCGATGCCCAGCCCCGAGAGTCCCACCAGGGCATCCACCGGGGTCGGGGATCCACTCAGCCAGCGCAGCAGGGGGTCGGCCGACGACGATGCCCCCTCGCCGGTCGATACCGGTGGCGGTGTCGCCGCGTCGGGATCGGGCAGCGCACGCCGCCACTGGGTGAGTTCGGCGAGGATATCGTCGATATCGCGGACCAGCACGGCGCCGTCGCGGATCAGCTGCAGGTTGCCCCGGGCCTGGGGGTTGTGGATCGATCCCGGCAGCGCGAAGACCTCGCGGCCCTGTTCGGTGGCCAGGCGGGCACTGACCAGCGACCCGCTCTTCTCGGCGGCCTCCACCACCAGCACGCCCAGCGAGAGCCCGGTGACGATGCGGTTACGACGCGGGAAGAAGCCGGGCCGCGCCCGGGTACCGGGAGGATGTTCGGAAAGCAGCAGGCCGCCGGGCTCCTGCAGGCGGCGATAGAGACGGTGATGGCGAGGCGGATAGACCAGGTCGACGCCGCAGCCGAGCACCGCCACGCTGCGCCCGCCGGCTTCCAGGGCGGCCTGCTGGGCGGCGCCGTCGACGCCCAGCGCCATGCCGCTGACCACGCACCAGCCACGACTGGCCAGCTCCCGGGCGAAGGCCGTGGCATTGCCGAGGCCCTCCCGGGTGGGGCGACGGGTACCGACCATGGCGAGTCGCGGCGGCGACAGCGCCGCGAGGTCCCCCAGCGCCCAGAGCACCGGCGGCGGATCGGCGATCTGGCCGAGCAGGTCGGGCCAGGCAGGATGACCGACATGCAGCAGGTGACGGGCGGGGTCGGCGGCGAGCCAGGCCTGATCGGCCTCGAGCAGCGTGGTGATGGGACTGCGGGCGGGGTGCTCGAGCCACAGCCGCAGGGCGGTGGCCGCCTCGCCGGGCAGCGTGGCCAGCCACCCCTGGGGCCAGGCCAGCGCGCGCTCGGCGATCGTCGCCAGCTGCCGGCTACCGACGCCCGGCAGGCGGGACAGCACCAGCCACTCCCTGGCCTGCATCTTCCGCATCCCTCAGCGCAGGGCGGTGCCCAGGGCGCGGCGCGGGTTGTGCACCCGGTCGCCCACGGCCAGGGTACGGGTGGCCTGCATCACCAGGCCGTAGCTCATCTTCTCGTAGGGCCGGAAGACCATCACCAGGCCGGCCTGCTCGCCGGGCAGGCGCAACGCCTCATTGGTACGCGGGTCGCTGACCAGTTCGCCCTGCTGCTCGACCATCAGCACATGGCCCGGCTCCAGGCCGTCGCGACGGCCGCGGTCCAGGGCCACCACCTGCAGGCGGCCGATGAAGCGCACGCCGCCCGGCACCGCCAGGATGCGGCCATCGACCTCGCCCTCGGGCGGCCGGGGATAGAACTGGGTGATCAGCTCGCGGCTCTCCAGCGGCAGCACGATGTCGTCATTGCGCACCTCCTGGCGGGACGTCGTGACCTCCAGCACCACGATATCGTCCTCGCTGCGCTCGCGCCGGGCCTGGCCCACGTGCTCGAGCTCGAGGCCCAGCAGCTCACCGGACGTCGCATCCTGATAGCGCTCGCCGACGCGGTAGAGGCCGACCCGGCCGTTGCCCTCCAGGTGGCCCCGGGCATAGAGGCGATCGCCGGCACCGCTGACCAGCCGGTGGTCGTCGGCGCCGACCACGTAGGCCAGCGCGTCGAGATCGTCCGGGTCGTCGATGACGCGGTGCTCGCGCAGGAAATGCTGGATCGCCTCGAGGGGGATCGGCTCGATCGCCTCGCGATGCGGCGTGGTGCGGACCTCCGGCGACAGCCGCACCTCGCCCTGGCCACGCTCCAGGCCGAGGCAAGGGCGACCGTTGCAGTCATAGAGGTAGACGACGTCACCAGGGTAGATCAGGTGCGGATTGCGAATCTGTGGATTGACCTGCCACACCTCGGGCCACTGCCAGGGATGGCGCAGGAAACGACCGGAGATACCCCAGAGGGTATCGCCCCGCACCACCGTATAGCGCTCCGGCGCATCCCGCTGCAGGCTCTCCTCCCAGCTCAGTCCTTGCGCCTGGGCGGCCCCCGTGCCCGCCACCAGCGCCGTGGCCAGGAGCACCATCACCTGCCCCAGGTGGCCCAGCCTGCGGCGCACTCCCCCCCTCGTCTGCCTCATCCCTGTCGCCCCCTGCGTTGCGCGCGTCACGCCTGACATCCTGGAACGATGTTGGCATGATATAGTCATAATTTATCGATGCGATGCGCGGCGAGCGGTTTCGCCACCGCTCGCCCGCTTCTAGAATAGTGTCATTCCCTGAATGACAGCATAACGGTGATTCCAACGCCATGGCCAAATTACCCATCCTCGAATTTCCCGACGAGCGCCTGCGCACGAAGGCGGCGCCGGTCGAGGCGGTCGACGACGAGGTGCGCCAACTGGTCGACGACATGCTCGAGACCATGTACGAGGCCCGCGGCATCGGGCTCGCCGCCACCCAGGTGGACGTCCATCGCCGGGTGATCGTCATGGATGTCAGCGACACCCAGGCCAGCCCGCTGGTGCTGATCAACCCGACCTATACGCCCATCGGCGACGAGCGTGACCTGATGCAGGAGGGATGCCTGTCGATCCCCGAGTACTATGCCGAGGTGCCCCGCGCCCTGAAGGTGCACCTGAAGGCACTGGATCGCGACGGCACCCCCTACGAGCTCGAGGCCGAGGGCCTGCTGGCCCACTGCATCCAGCACGAGCACGACCACCTCGAGGGCGTGCTGTTCGTCGACTACCTCTCGCCGCTCAAGCGCGACCGGGTGCTGAAGAAGATGCAGAAGCGCCACAAGCAGATGCAGCCTGCCTGATCCTCGGGCCCTGCGCCTTGCAGTGAATCGCCAGCGAAGGCCGACGCCAGGTGCGCCGGCCTTCGTCGTTTCGGGTCGGCTCCGTTATCATGGGAGGCATCGCCCACTGGCAAGGCCTCCAAGATCATGTCCCGATCCCTGCGCGTCATCTTCGCCGGCACGCCCGACTTCGCCGCCGAGAGCCTGGCGGCGCTGCTGGCCAGCCGCCACCAGATCATCGCCGTCTATACCCAGCCCGACCGACCGGCCGGACGCGGGCGCAGACTGACCCCGAGCCCGGTCAAGACCCTGGCGATCGAACACGGCCTGCCGGTGCATCAGCCCGAGACCCTCAAGACCCCGGACGTCCAGGCCGAACTCGCGGCCCTGGACGCCGACCTGATGGTGGTGGTGGCCTACGGCCTGATCCTGCCCCGGGCGATTCTCGACACGCCCCGGCAGGGCTGCCTCAACGTCCATGCCTCGCTGCTGCCGCGCTGGCGCGGTGCCGCGCCCATCCAGCGCGCCATCGAGGCCGGTGACAGCGAGAGCGGGGTGACCATCATGCAGATGGACGCGGGCCTGGACACCGGCGACATGCTGCTGGTCCGTCGCACGCCGATCACCGCCACCACCACCGGTGGCGAACTCCACGACACCCTGGCGGCGCTTGGCGGCGAGGCCATCGTGACGGCACTGGATGCCCTGGCCGACGGCGAGCTGACCGCCACGCCCCAACCGGAAGCCGGCGTCACCTACGCCGCCAAGCTCTCCAAGGCCGAGGCCGAGCTGGACTTCCGCCGTCCGGCCTCCGAACTGGCGGCCCGGATCCGCGCCTTCAATCCCTGGCCGGTGGCCTGGTGTGCCCTGGGTGACGAGCGCCTGCGACTGCTGATGGCCGAGATCGGCGTGCCGCAAGACGGTGAGACGCCGGCGACACCGGGCACCCTGCTCGTCCAGGATAGCGGGGCCCTGCGCATCGCCTGTGGCGAACGGGGAGAACAGGTACTGAGGGTGACACGCGCCCAGTTGCCCGGCGGCAAGCCGCTGGCGGTACACGAGCTGCTCAAGGCGCGAGCCGAGCGCTTCCCCCCCGGCCTGGTCCTGGGCCGTTTCAACGAGGAGACCCCGGCATGAGTGCCGATATCCGAGACAGCCGTCGCCGCGGCCTCCACAACGACGGGGGCCTCGCCTTGCGTGCCGCCGCCGCCCGCGCCCTGGTCCCGGTGATCACCGGCAAGGGCTCGCTGACCAACCTCGACGACCACCAGGTGGTGGCCCGTGACCGCGCGCTGTTCAAGGCCCTCTGCTACGGGGCCTGCCGCACCCTGCCACGGCTCGAGGCGCTGGCCGACAAGCTGCTGGTGAAGCCCTTCAAGGCCCGGGATGCCGACGTGCAGGCGCTGTTGCTGATCGGCATCCACCAGTTGCTCTACATGCGCATTCCGAGCCACGCCGCCGTGGGCGAGACCGCCGGCGCCGCCCGCCTGCTCGACAAGGAGTGGGCCACCCGGGTGATCAACGGCTGCCTGCGCCGGCTCACGCGGGAAGCCACGGCGCTGCAGGCCGAGGTCGATCACGACCCGGCGGTGGCGCTGCTGCACCCACGCTGGCTGCTCAAGGCCCTGCGCCAGGCCTGGCCCGACGACTGGCGCACCATCTGCGAGGCCAACAACACGCCGGGGCCCATGACGCTGCGGGTCAACCGTCGCCACGGTGACCGCGAGGCCTATCTCGACCGGCTCGTCAGCGCCGGCATCGACGCCAGGCTCTGCCCGCACGCCCCGGACGGGGTGACCCTCAAGACCCCCTGCGACGTCCTCGCCCTGCCAGGCTTCGAGGCGGGACACGTCAGCGTCCAGGACGAGGCCGCCCAGCTCTCCGCGGTGCTGCTCGGCCCGGTGCTGGCGCCGCGGCCCGGCGCCCGGGTACTGGATGCCTGCTGTGCGCCGGGCGGCAAGACATCCCATCTGCTGGAGCTGTTCGACATCGACCTCCACGCGGTGGACAGCGACGCCGTGCGCCTGGCCCGGGTCGAGGATGCCCTGACCCGGCTCGGCCTCGCCGCCACCCTGACCCACGGTGACGCCACGCAGCGGGACTGGTGGGACGGCACCCCCTACGACGCCATCCTGCTCGATGCCCCCTGCTCCGGCAGCGGCGTGATCCGTCGCCACCCGGACATCAAGCGGCTGCGTCGCCCCTCGGACATCCCCAAGCTGGCCGAGCTGCAGGCACGGCTGCTCGACAACCTCTGGCCCCTGCTGCGTCCCGGGGGCACCCTGCTCTACGCCACCTGCTCGGTGCTTCCCGAGGAGAACACCGAGCAGCTCCAGGCGTTCCTGGCACGTACCCCGGACGCCACCCCCACCACCCCTCACGATGTGGCCTGGGGCCGCCCCGCCGGTGCCGGCCGCCAGCTGCTGCCGGCAACCGACAGCCACGACGGCTTCTTCTATGCCAGACTGGTGAGGCGGGCGAGCTGAAGCCCGCCGCTACATGTACCGATCCAGGGGAACCACCATGAGCCACCATACCTACAAGCACGTCGAACTCACCGGAACCTCCCAACAGGGCCTCGAGGAGGCCATCAACAGCGCCATCGCCAAGGCCTCGGAGAGCCTTCACGGCATGCGCTGGTTCGAGGTCACCGAGACCCGCGGGCATATCGAGCACGGGCGCGTCGCCCACTGGCAGGTCACGCTCAAGATCGGCTTCACCCTCGACTGACCTTCCGGATTCCGGGTCGCCCCTGTTCCCTGCACGGCGCCTGGTTTATGCTGACGCCCCTGTTGCGGCGCACAAGATGCACCGCCGGGAACTGTTGCGGACACGACAACAATGAAGATCATCATTCTCGGCGCCGGCCAGGTCGGCGGCACCCTGGCCGAACACCTGGCCCGCGAGGAGAACGACATCACGGTGGTGGACACCGACGGCGAACGGCTGCGCGAGCTGCACACCCGGCTCGACATCCGCACCGTGGTCGGCCCCGGCTCCTACCCCATGGTGCTGCGCCAGGCCGGCTGCGAGGACGCCGACATGCTGATCGCGGTGACCAGCCAGGACGAGGTCAACATGATCGCCTGCCAGGTCGCCCACACCCTGTTCCGCACCCCCACCAAGATCGCCCGGGTGCGCGCCACCGCCTACCTGACCCGCAAGGGGCTGTTCGCCCACGAGGCGGTGCCCATCGACGTGCTGATCAGCCCCGAGCAGGTGGTCACCGACCATATCCGCCGGCTGATCGAGCACCCCGGTGCGCTGCAGGTGCTGGAGTTCGCCGGCGGCCTGGTGCAGTTGGTCGCGGTGAAGGCGGTCTACGGCGGCCCGCTGGTCGGCCAGGACCTCGGCTTCCTGCGCCGCCACATGCCCAGCGTCGACACCCGGGTGGCCGCCATCTACCGCCGCAACCGGCCGATCATCCCGCGCGGCGACACCGTGATCGAGGCCGACGACGAGGTGTTCTTCATCGCCGCCCGGCGCGACATCCGCGCGGTGATGAGCGAGCTGCGGCGCCTCGACCGCGACTTCCGCCGGGTGATGATCGCCGGCGGCGGCAATATCGGCGAACGCCTCGCCGAGCACCTCGAGCACAGCCACCAGGTCAAGATCATCGAGCACGGCCTCGAGCGCTGCACCCAGCTCTCCGAACGCCTCGACCGCACCGTGGTGCTGCACGGCAGCGCCACCAGCAAGCGGCTGCTCGAGGAGGAGAACATCGAGGACTGCGACATCTTCTGCGCGCTGACCAACGACGACGAGGTCAACATCATGTCGTCGATGCTGGCCAAGCGCATGGGCGCCAAGAAGGTGCTGACGCTGATCAACAACGCCGCCTACGTCGACCTGGTGCAGGGCGGCGAGATCGACATCGCCATCTCGCCGCAGCAGGCGACCATCGGCAGCCTGCTGACCCACGTGCGGCGCGGCGACATCGTCAACGTCCACTCGCTGCGGCGCGGGGCGGCCGAGGCGATCGAGGCGATCGCCCACGGCGACACCCAGTCGTCGAAGGTGGTGGGCCGCGCCATCGGCGACATCGACCTGCCGCGGGGCACCACCATCGGCGCCATCGTGCGCGGCAAGGAGGTGCTGATCGCCCACGACGACGTGGTGGTGGAGTCCGGCGACCACGTGATCCTGTTCGTGATCGACAAGCGCCGCCTGCGCGACGTGGAGCGGCTGTTCCAGGTCGGCCTGACCTTCTTCTGATGGAGCCACGGCACTTCCCGATGGAGTCACCCCGCTTTCCGAGAGAGCCCCACCCTCTGGTGCCCGCCAGGCCCCGTGACGCAAGGAGAGTCGCCCGATGAGCCTGCGCATGATCCTGCGCATCCTCGGCCTGCTGCTGATGCTGTTCAGCCTGACCATGATGCCGCCGATCCTGATCTCGCTGCTGTTCCGGGACGGCCTGTGGCAGGCCTTCGCCATCGCCATCGCCATCACGGTGCTGACCGGGGCGGTGATGTACCTGCCCAACCGTGGCGCGCGCAAGGAACTGCGCACCCGCGACGGCTTCCTGATCGCCGCGCTGTTCTGGAGCGTGCTGGGACTGTTCGGCTCGCTGCCGCTGATGCTCGCCGATGCCTCGGCGCTGTCGGTCACCGATGCGGTGTTCGAGTCCTTCTCGGGGCTCACCACCACCGGTGCCACGGTGATCACCGGCATCGACTTCCTGCCCGAGTCGATGCGCTTTTATCGGCAGCAGCTGCAGTGGCTGGGCGGCATGGGGATCGTGGTACTGGCCGTCGCCATCCTGCCGACCCTCGGGGTCGGCGGCATGGCGCTCTACCGCACCGAGATCCCCGGCCCGCTGAAGGACTCCAAGCTCACCCCGCGCATCACCGAGACCGCCAAGGCGCTGTGGTACATCTACGCCTCCCTGACCCTCACCTGCTTTCTCGCCTACCTGGCCGCCGGCATGGACTGGTTCGACGCCCTGGGCCACAGCTTCTCCACCGTCGCCATCGGCGGCTTCTCGACCTACGACGCCAGCATCGGCCACTTCGACAGCGCCACCATCGAGCTGATCTGCGTGGGCTTCATGATCGTCTCGGCGATGAGCTTCAGCCTGCACTTCATGGCCTGGCGCGAGAAGCGTCTGACCCACTACCTGCAGGATCCCGAGGCACGCTTCCTGCTGCTGTTCCTGGCCGGGTTGACCGTGGTCACCGTGATCACGCTGTGGCTGACCGCCACCTACGATACCCAGCGCGGCCTGCGCCACGGCCTGTTCCAGGTGGTCTCGGTGGCGACCACCGCCGGCTTCGGGGTGGCCGACTTCTCGGCCTGGCCCGGCGCCCTGCCCTTCCTGCTGTTCGTCGCCGCCTTCGTCGGCGGCTGCTCCGGCTCCACCGGGGGCGGCATGAAGGTGATTCGTATCATCCTGATCCTCAAGCAGGGCATGCGCGAGGTGATGCGCCTGATCCACCCGAGTGCGGTGATCGCGGTGAAGGTGGGCAAGGTGAGCGTGCCCGACGGCATCGCCCAGGCGGTATGGGGCTTCTTCTCGGTCTACGTGATGCTGTTCTTCCTGATGCTGGTGGGGGTGATGGCCACCGGCGTCGACCAGGTCACCGCCTGGTCGACGGTGGCCTCGGCGCTGAACAACCTGGGCCCGGCCCTGGGCGAGGCCTCATCGAATTACGGCGATCTGCCGGTGCTCGCCAAGTGGATCCTGGTCATGGCCATGCTGCTCGGCCGCCTGGAGATCTTCACCGTGCTGGTGCTGTTTACCCCGGCCTTCTGGAGAAAATGACCCAGGTGTCCCGGGGGTTTGGCTTGGCAGGTTCCTTCATGGATAATCAGCTTCTCACTCCGTCACACCGAGCGTCCATGACCGACTCCCAGGACTCCGTGATCGCCCCCCGCAGGGATGACGCCATCAGCGGCCCGCGCCGGGTCGTCGAGGTGGGCGAGACCCGCTATACGCTGCTGGGCACCGCCCATGTCTCCGCCGAGAGCGCCGCGGACGTGCGCGAGCTGGTGAGCTCCGGCGAGTTCGATGCCGTGGCCATCGAACTGTGCGGCTCACGCCACCAGAGCCTCGACAACCCGGATGCCCTGGCCGGCCAGGACCTGTTCGAGATCTTCCGTCAGGGCAAGGCCGGCATGGTGGCCGCCAGCCTGGCACTCGGCGCCTTCCAGCAACGGGTCGCCGAACAGTCGGGGATCGAGCCGGGGGCCGAGATGCGCGCCGCCCTGGAGGAGACCCGACGCGCCGACCTGCCGCTGCTGCTGATCGATCGCGACGTCGGCGTCACCCTCAAGCGCATCTACCACAACGTCCCCTGGTGGCAGCGCTTCGGGTTGTTCTCGGGGCTGCTCGGCAGCGTGATGTCGCGCCAGGAGGTCTCGGCCGAGGAGATCGAGCGGCTCAAGGAGGGCGACGTGCTGGAGTCCACCTTCAGCGAGTTCGCCGCCGAGTCCGAGTCCCTCTACCTCCCGCTGATCACCGAGCGGGATCGCTACATGGTGCTGCGCCTGGCGGAGGACGCCCCGCCGGGTCGCTACCGCAACGTGCTGGTGGTGATCGGCGCCGGCCACATGAAGGGCATGGCCGAGCAGCTGGAAGCGCCGCTGCCCGCCGAGGCCTCACGGGAGCGAGAGCAACTCGAGGCGACGCCGCCCCCCTCGCGGGTGTGGCGGGCCCTGCCCTGGCTGATCACCGTCCTGGTGCTGACCGGTTTCGCCATCGGCTTCTCGCGCAACACCGGCCTGGGCTGGCAACTGGTCGGCGAGTGGTTCCTGATCAATGGCGTGCTCTCGGGGCTCGCCACCCTGGTGGCCCTGGCCCATCCGGTCACGGTGGCCGCCACGGTGGTCGCGGCTCCCCTCACCTCGCTCAACCCCACCATCGGCGCCGGCTTCGTAGCCGCCGGGGTGGAGCTGTGGATGCGCAAGCCCAAGGTGCGCGACTTCTCGACCCTGCGCCATGACGTCACCGAGCTCAAGGGCTGGTGGCGCAACCGGGTCTCGCGCACCCTGCTGGTCTTCCTGACCGCCACCATCGGCTCCGCCGCCGGCACCTGGATCGCCGGCTTCCGCATCGCCGGGGCGCTGTTCGGCAGCCCTGCCTGATCAGCGCCGGCACTCCACTAACCGCTTCATCGCCGCCGTCGGCGCCTCGAGTTTCTCGAAGCGCCGGCTGGCGGCGTAGCTGTCGTTGAAGGCGTCGAAGTAGTCGTCGAGGGTGTCGGCGGCGGCGGTATCGCCGCTCTGGCGCAGCAGCTCGGCGGCGACCTCGGCGGTACAGAGGTGCGCTGCCGAGGCCGGCTTGCGCAGCCGATAGCGGGTCAGGCGCTCGGTGGCCAGGGGCAGCACCGGCAGGTCGTCGAGGTAGGGGCTCTTGCGGAAGATCCGCCGGGCCTGGCGCCAGGTGCCGTCGAGGATGATGAAGACCGGGATCCGCCCCTCCCGCTTGGCACCGGCCACGGCGTCCACTCCCACCACCCGGTCGGCATAGTCCGGCTGATCGTCGGGGAAGATCACGAAGGGGGAAAAGCGCGGGTCGTCGAGCAGTGCCAGCAGCCGCTCGTCCGGCACGGTGCGATACCAGGTGAACACCTCGGTATCGGGCAGCACGTCGCGGATCAACCGCCCGGTATTGGTCGGCTTGTGATGTTCCAGCGGGTGGGTCAGCAGCCACACCCGGGCCGCGCTCTCGGCGGTGACCCGGTAGGGGCAGAGACAGTTGAGCTCGGGCAGGTGACAGCCCGGGCAGCGCGCGACGAAGCTGCCGCGTGCCTTGAACTCGCGCCGCGGCGGGCGGGAATGACCGGTGGCGGGGTCATGGTCGATGACGGCGTCGTGGCGGGTATCGTCCAGCATGGCTCGGGGATCGTGGCGAGAGGGGCGGACATTCTATCACCCTCCCCCGGGCATCAGACCAGCAGCGTCTCCGGTATCCACAACCGCCCTTCACGCGTCCAGTGCCGCGCCAGCGCCGGCACGCCCTCGCCGGCGAGCCGGCTGAGCCTGGTCACCCCGGGGGCCGCCAGGACCTCGGCCTCGGGGTCGACCAGCACGCAGGGGGCGTCGAAAGAGGTATGGTCGAGCAGCGAGGCGGCCGGCATCACCGCCAGTGAGGTGCCCACCACCAGCAGCAGGTCCGCCTCGGCGACGATCTCGCAGGCCTCCGGAAAATGCGGCACCGCCTCGCCGAACCACACCACGTCCGGACGCAGCTGGCTGCCCTTGTCGCACAGGTCGCCCAGGGCGATGCCGCCACGGGGCAGCGGGTAGCGCATGCGTGGGTCGATGCTGGAACGCGCCTTGAGGATCTCGCCGTGCAGGTGCAGCACGTGGCGCGAGCCGGCCCGCTCGTGGAGGTCGTCGATGTTCTGGGTGATGATGCTGACCCGGAAGCCCTGCTGCTCCAGCGCCGCCAGGGCCTTGTGGGCGGCGTTGGGCCGGGCCCGGCGCACCTGGTCGCGGCGCTGGTCGTAGAAGCGCAGCACGCGCTGCGGGTCGCGCCGCCAGGCCTCGGGGGTGGCGACCTCCGCGATGGGGTGATCGGCCCAGAGACCGTCGCCGGCACGGAAGGTCTGGATGCCGCTCTCGGCGCTGATGCCGGCACCGGTGAGTACCACCAGATGGGGGCGGTCGTGCTCGCGTGTGGACTTGCTGGCCATCATTCGCTCATGGTTGCCGCTCAGTAGACCAGGCCATTGCCGTCGCTGCCGGCGAAACGCTGCTTGTTGCGGTACGGATAGACGTCGATCACCCGCCCGTCGCGAATGGCCTGCTGCAGCCCTTTCCAGTAATCGGCGTCGAACAGCTCCGGGTGCAGCTCATAGAAGAGCTTGCGCAACCGGATATCGGCGAACAGGAAGGGGCCGAACTCCTCGGGGAAAATATCATTGGGTCCCACCGAGTACCAGGGCTCGCTGGAGAGCTCCTGCTCCGGATACATCGGCTCGGGGATGTGGCGGAAGTTGCACTCGGTGAGGTAGCAGATCTCGTCGTAGTCGTAGAAGATCACCCGGCCGTGACGGGTCACGCCGAAGTTCTTCAGCAGCATGTCGCCGGGAAAGATGTTGGCCGCCGCCATCTGCTTGATGGCGTTGCCGTAGTCCTTGAGCACCGCGTGGGTCTCGGCTTCGTCGCACTGCTCCAGGTAGAGATTGAGCGGCGTCATCATGCGCTCTGTGTAGCAGTGCTTGATGATCACCTTGTCGTCCTTGAGGTAGACGGTCGAGGGCGCGACGTCCAGCAGATGGTCCAGGCACTCGGGGGCGAAATGGTCGGCCCGGACGATGAAGTTGGAGAACTCCTGGGTGTCGGCCATGCGCCCCACCCGGTCGTGGCGCTTGACCAGGTGGTACTTGTCGCGCACGTTGTCGCGACTCATCTCCTTGGAGGGGTCGAAGCGGTCCTTGATGATCTTGAACACCGTGCGATAGGACGGCAGCACGAACACCGCCATCACCATGCCGCGCACCCCGGGGGCGATGATGAACCGATCCGCGCGCCTGGCCACCTGGCGGTTCAGGCCACGGAAGAACTCGGTCTTGCCGTGCTTGTAGAAGCCGATGGCCGAGTAGAGTTCGCCCTCGGGCTTGTCGGGCATCAGCTCCTGCAGGAAGTCGACGAATTCGCCGGGCACCTGCACCTCGACCTGGAAGTAGGCGCGGGTGAAGGAGAAGATGATCGATATCTCTTCGGGCTCGATGATCACCGTATCCAGGTGCAGGCCCTCGCTGGCCGCCTGGCGCTCGCCATGCAGGATCGGCAGGACCAGCGGCACCTGTTCTCCGCCGCCGCGGATGCGCCCCACCAGGTAGGCCCCCTTGTTGCGGTAGAAGACGCTCTTGAGCAGCTCGACCTCGGCGTCGACGGCGTCGAGGATCGCCGCCGGCAGGTGGTGGGAGAGGAAGTCCGCTCCCAGGCGGACATCGCGCTCGAGATTCTCGAAGGGGATCTCGATCGGCGCCTCGGCCAGGGCCCAGCGCAGCGCCCTGGTCCAGTCCCCCTCCACGGATCGGCGGCGCGTCAGGGTGAGACCGGAGTGGCGGGCGGCGGCCTCGCGGGAACTGTAGACGAACATCCAGTCATTGCGGATGTGCCGGTGGTGGAAGATCGAGCAGAACAGCGAATTGAAATAGGTCTCGGCCAGCTCGTAGTCGAGCCGCTGGCTGATCAGCTCGGCGTAGTGGCCTCGCGCCTCGCGCCAGCAGTCACAGTGGGTCAGCACCTCCTCCTCGAAGGTCCGCTGCAGGCGCACCAGGGTCTCCTCGACCTTCTCGTCATAGAGGTTGATGCGATCCGCCGAGGCCTGCTGGGCCTCGCGCCAGGCGGCATCGCGGAAGCGCCGGCTGGCATCCGCGGTGATCTCCTTGAAGCGCGAACGGTACTCGTCGAAGCCGTACAGGATCGTGGCGGCGAGGCGGTAGGCGGGCGAGAGCTTCATGGCGGACTCCGGGCAGCATGAAGTGACCAGCATCGCGGATTCCGGCGACTTTGGCGAGCCGACCATGGTGGGGCGGGCTGTAGTGCCGTGACACACCGGCCGCACGCTCCCGCCATCTCGACCGGGCCCATCGCCGTTGCTCGGCTCTCGGCGCCGGAGCCCCCTGATACCGGCAGCTCGACTGCGGTAGAATCGGTGCCCTGCCGAACCGAGACGGATCCGACGAGAGTTGCCATGGCGACGTCACACCCCGACGACTACCGTGATGCCCAGCGCGTCACTTTACTGGCTGCCTGGCTGGATGGCCTGCTGGGCCTGGCCAAGGTGATCGTCGGTGCCCTGGTGGGCTCGGCGGCCCTGGTCGCCGACGGCATTCACTCCTTTTCCGACCTGGTCACCGACGGCCTGGTGCTGGCCGCCACCCACTACGGCCGCCAGGGACCGGACGAGGACCACCACTACGGCCACGGTCGCATCGAGACCCTCGCCACCCTCTTGCTCGGCAGCGTGCTGATCTTCGTCGCCGGCGGCATCGCCTGGTCGAGCCTGCACCGCCTGTTCTCGGCGACGATGATCTCCCCGCCGGGCATCTGGGCCATGCTGCTGGCCCTGGCGGCGCTGCTCGCCAAGGAGGCGCTCTTCCATGTCACCATGCGGGTCGCCAAGCGGGTGAAGTCCCGCCTGCTGGAAGCCAACGCCTGGCACTCCCGCTCCGACGTGCTCTCCACCGCCGTGGTGCTGGTGGCGCTGGTCGCGGCCCAGTTCGGCACCGGCTGGCTGGATGCGGTCGCCGCGGTGATCGTCAGCCTGCTGGTCGGCAAGGTCGGCTGGGACCTGCTCTGGGAATCCGGGCGCGAACTGGTCGATACCGCCCTGCCCATGGAGGAACAGGCCAGGATGCACCGGGTGGCGCTGGACGTCCCGGGGGTGCTGGGGGTCCACGATCTGCGCACCCGCCAGTCGGCGGGGCGCGCCATGCTCGACCTGCACGTGGTGGTGGGCCCGCGGATCAGCGTCTCGGAGGGCCACGAGATCGGCAACGAGGTGAGCCGCCGGCTGCGCCGCGCCTACCCCGCCCTCACCGACCTGACCTTCCATATCGACCCGGAAGACGATGCCGGCGAAGGGGATCCCAGTCGCTTCCCCGGCCTGCCGCTGCGCCCCGAAGTGGAAGCGGCCCTCGCCGCCCGCTGGTCGTCCCTGGCCGCCTGGCCCTGGCTACACGACCTGGAACTGCACTACCTGGACGGCGCGGTGACGGTGGTGGCCTGCCTCGACGAGCAGGCGCACCTGGAGAGCCAGGCCGTGGCGGCCGAGCTGGAGGCCAGCGCCCGCGACCTGCCCTGGCTCTCCCATGTGGAGGTACGGCGGCTGGCCGGCAACGACCCGCCCGCAGTGATCCGCACCGCCGGTAGCCCCCGGTAGCCGAGGGCGAGACGCTACCCTTCCATGTGACACGCGCGGCGCTATATCCCTTCAACCGCGAAAGCGGGCGGCACACGGAAGATTGAAAGTGAGCGCAGTACTCAGACTCGGACTTTTTCCATCAATGGTTCAAAGCGGTAGATGGCCGAACGCCGCCCGGAGGGCTCACGTACTGTCTCCAGCAGCCCATCCTGCAGCAGCACACGCGAGAAGCGAGCCGCCGTTTTTGACGGAATGCCCGCACTGCGGGTGAAACGGCTATTGAGAAACACAGGCGAGGTGAACATATAGTCCAGTGCCGCCACCGAGTACTTGGATGCCAGAAGCTCCGCGAAGCGTAGCTTCATCTCCTCGTAGCAGTCGCGGATCTCCTGGGCCACCCTCAGGTTCTCGATGGCCTGCTTCGCCACGGCGGTAAAGAAGAAATCACACCAACCCACCCAGTCGCCGTGCGCCGATACCTCGCGCAGCCCCCGAATGTACTCGTCCTTGTAATCTTCGAAGTAGCGACTGACATAGAAATGCGGGGCGGAAATCGCGCCTCCCCGCCACAGCATCAGCGTAATCAACATCCGCCCCACCCGGCCGTTGCCATCCTTGAAGGGGTGTAGCGCCTCGAACTCGGCGTGGGCCAGGGCCGTGCGCAACAGGATCGGCATGCTGTCGTCACCGATCAGATTGAACAGTGCCTCCATACCGATGGCGAGCTGTTCCGGAGCGATGGGCACGAAGCTGATCTCACGGCTGCCACGCTCGCCGATGTAGTTCTGCTCCCCCTTGTAAGCCCCTGGCGACTTGCCAGCTCCCCTGCCAAAGGATAGCAACTGCTGATGAATGCTCTTGACCAGGGACTCCGAGAAGGGACGGCCTTCCTCCAACTGCCGCTGGGCCGTATTCAGTGCACGCCGGTACAGCGCGGTCTCGATGACATCGGAGCGAAATTCCCAGACCGCATCCTCGCCATCGTCGCCATACTCGGCCTCCAACTGGAAGATTTCATCCATGGTGCTGATCGTGCCTTCCATGCGTGAGGAGACTACCGCCTCCTGGCCACGCAGAGGCGCCAGAAATATCTCGCTGTTATGCATACTCTGGAGCATCTGGTCATAGCGCGCCAGCGCATCGGTGGCCTCCAGCAAGGCAGGAAGCAGTTGGCCATAGTCAAGGTTCGCCGGTGGAAACTGGCCGGTGTGGTAGTGTATGGCATTACTGATATCGAGCTTCATCCCGACGTCACCCCGTGAGCAGAGGACTTTGTTGCCCATTCTGAGACAAATATGAGCAACAAACCAGCTTGCCTCCCATGGATAAGCAACAGCCCTCTTTGTTGCTCAGATTTCAAGGAAAATTGAACACAAGAGGCGTTGTCACTCACAGATGGGGATCAAGACGGCTTGTTGCTCACAACTGTGCCTTGTATGTCCAACAAGCAGGATTAACGCTCACGGATGCGCCACAACACACCTTGTGGCTCATGACTTCACCCTCTATTAGCAACAAACCCTTCGCCCACCTGCGGCCAGGAGCAACCGGGCAAGCCTAGCTGGAACGACAGGACCGACCAGCACGGCCAAGTGGAGTACACCTGGCCTAGCCGTTTCATCGCACTGCCACACGCATCATCACTGTCGTCAAGGGGGGCGGGCTGCACGGTCACCGACCTGGCCGGCGACCCCGCGCCCGCCGAATGGACCAGCCTGCTGGTGGCGCATGCCGAGCGGCATGGCGAACTGCTCGCCTGTCTCAGGGCCGCCGGCTGAGCGGTGCTCACACCACCACGCGATAGATCTCCCAACGGGTGGAGCCGCTCACCACCAGGGGCTCGATCGCCTTGCCCCACTCCCGGTGATCGGCGCGCTCGGCGAGCTTGTCCCACTGGGCATTCAGCGTGGCCATGTCCGCCACCCGCAGGTCCACGGCGATCACCGACTCGGCGGCGCCCACGCTGCCGGTGGTGATGGTGTAGTCGGTCTGGCCGATCTCGCGACCGATGGTCGACCACCACTCCCGGGTCTTCTCGATCAGTTCCTGCTTGTGCCCGAAGCGGGCCTGGCAATACCAGCGTGCAATGATCATGACGACCCTCCTGTGCTATGTCCGGTTGCGAATCGCCGGGGCTCGACCCCGACGGCCGCAAGGACGCAGCCAAGCTTCGGTGGGTTCCCGGCCAGCGGTATCGGTAGGGATGTCAGGAGGAGAGAAAGCGGGCCTGGAAGGCCTCCACCACCGCGCGCAGGTCGGGCGTCAGCCTGGCGAGGGTCTCGCGGCGCAACTCCTCGGGCAGGCCACCATGGAAGGCCTCGGCCATGCCCCCAGCCATGCAGGCCTGGGTGTCGGCGTCGCCGCCCAGCGAGACCGCATTGCGGATCGCCGCCTCGACGCTCTCGGCCTCCAGGAAGGCGGTGATCGCCGGCGGCACCGAGCCCTGGCAGGAGACGTCGAAGCGATAGCCGGGGCGGATCTCGTCCAGACGTCGCGACAGGTCGTAACCGAAACGCGCCTCCACCTCCTCGCGCAGGCTCGCCTTGTCGGCCCCCTGGCGCGCCAGGAAGATCACCGCCGCCACGGCCTGGGCGCCGCGGATGCCCTCGGGGTGATTGTGGGTGACCTCGGCGCTGCGCTTGGCCAGGCTCAGGGCTTCGTCCAGGGTCCGGGCCGCGAAGCCCACCGGCGGCACCCGCATGGCCGAGCCGTTGCCCCAGCTGTAATAGGGCCGCCGATCCCGACTCGCCGCCCAGCGCATGAAGCCGCCGCCGAAGCCGGCATCCGGGTAGCGGTGGAAGTAGTCGTGGTAGGCATCGACGAAATCACCGCCGTGCAGCAGCACCTCCGCCACCGCCACGCAGAGCACGCTGTCGTCTGTGAAGGTGCTGTGCGGCGTGAACAGCGGAAAGTCCCGGTGCTTGGTGCCCGCCCCTTCGTGCACCGAGCCGATGATATCGCCGGCGATGGCGCCGAGCATGGCGACCTCCTCCCGACTGGCGGGTGTGGATGACGTCCCTCCCTGGCGATCACTCCTGATAGCGCTCGTCCGAGCGCGGGGCATCGGGCGCCTGCTCGTCCAGGGATTGACGATACTTGATGCAGCCCCGCATGAACGCCGGCCATTCCGGCACCACCGGCACCGGATCCGTCTTCTCGGGCAACAGACTCCAGAGCGCCGGATGATGCCAGCAGAGGTCGTGCCCGCTGCAGTCGCGATGCTCGCGGATCGCCTGCCGCAGCGTCCTGACCTCGTCCAGCAACTCCTCGCGCGTCATCTTGCTCAGGTCTTCGTCCACGTTCGCCTCCTGGTCCCTTCACCACAAGCCTAGCTGGATGGCGGCGCTACGGTTGCGTCTCACCCAGCCCCTACGATACTGAAACGGTAGGTGGCGGCAGATGGGGCCGGCGCATCGGCCCTGGTTCGTCGGCCTGCCTCCGGCCATGGGCCGGACGCCGCCGCCATCGAGTCGTACTCACCAAGGGGCAAGTCCATGAATGATCAGAAACCGTCATCAGCGAAGTCAGGCGATCAGGCGACACCCCCCCATGAGACGCCACCCGACGAGCTGGCACGGCGCTATGCCGAGACCCTCGAGCGATTGTCGGCCGGGTCGTCCCGGGCCTGGCAGGGCTGGCTCGAGCGTCAGACGCGCGGGGATTTCTTCACCCTGCCCGACCCGGCGGTCGCGGCCAAGGCGCTGACCAGTCTGGGCCAGCAGTTCCTGCTCCATCCGCAACGCGCCCTGGAGGTCCAGCAGCAGCTGTGGCAGGGCTACACGACGCTGTGGCAGAACACCACACAGCGCCTGTTCGGCGAGGCGCCGTCACCGGCCCACGAGCCCGCCCCGCGAGACAGGCGCTTCAAGGGCAAGGGCTGGGAGGAGAACCTCTTCTTCGATGCGCTGCGCCAGGCCTACCAGCTGACCGCCGAGCAGTGGTTGAAGGGGGTGCATGAGGTCACCGAGGACCTGGACCACGACGAGCGGGTGAAGGTCGAGTTCTACGCCCGACAGCTGATGGACGCCCTCGCCCCCAGCAACTTCGCCACCAGCAATCCGGAGGTGATCGAGGCCACGGTGCACACCGGCGGCGCCAACCTGCTGCAGGGCATGGCCAACCTGATGGAGGACCTGGCCCGAGGCGAGGGGTTGCTGCGCATCAAGCAGAGCGATGCGACCGGGCTGGAGCTGGGCAAGAACATCGCGGTGACCCCGGGCAAGGTCATCTACCAGAATGAGCTGATGCAGCTCATTCAATACGCGCCGGCCACCGAGACGGTCGACCGCCGGCCGCTGCTGATCGTCCCGCCCTGGATCAACAAGTTCTATATCCTGGACCTGACCCCGCAGCGCTCCTTCATCCGCTGGGCCGTCGAACAGGGCATGACGGTGTTCGTCATCGCCTGGGTCAATCCGGACGAACGCTATGCCGAGGTAGCCTTCGACGACTACCTCACCCGGGGCACCCTCAAGGCCATGGACGTGGTGGCGGAGGTCACCGGCGAGGAGACGCTCAACACCATCGGCTACTGCATCGGCGGTACCCTGCTGGCCTGCACCCTGGCGCATCAAGCCGCCCGGGGCGATGAGCGGGTGCACAGCGCCACCTTCTTCACCACCCTGCTCGACTTCAGCGAGGTGGGGCCGCTGGAGGTGTTCATCGACGAGGAGCAGATCCGCTACATGGAGCAGCACATGGAGCAGCGCGGCTACCTGGAGGGCACGCATCTCTCCAACGCCTTCAACCTGCTGCAGTCCGCCGATCTGATCTGGGGCTTCGTGATCAACAACTACCTGCTCGGCCGCGAGCCCCAGGCCTTCGACCTGCTCTACTGGAATTCCGACTCCACCCGCATGCCGCGGCGCATGCAGAGCTTCTACCTGCGTAACATGTACCTGGAGAACCGCCTCGCCGAACCCGGGGGCATCTCCCTGGCGGGGGAAGCCATCGATCTGGGCAAGGTGCGCACCCCGACGTTCTTCGTGGCGACCGAGAAGGATCACATCGCGCCCTGGCAGTCCAGTTACCGCGGCGCGCACCTGCTCGGCCGGCGACCCCGCTTCCTGCTCGGCGGCTCCGGCCATATCGCCGGGGTCATCAACCCCGCCGGCTCGCCGAAGTATGGCTACCGGACCTATGGCCACCTGCCGAAAGATCCCGAGCGCTGGCTGGCCTCGGCCACCCACCACCCGGGCTCCTGGTGGCCGGAATGGCGCCACTGGATCAAGCGCCACGCCGGAGGCCAGGTGCCCGCCCGCGAGCCCGGTGGAGAGCGCTTTCCCCCCATCGAGGAGGCGCCGGGTTCCTATGTCCGGGTGCGGGTCGACGACGCGATCACGCCTGGCGGGTGAGGGGCCGGTGGAGCTGAAGTGCCCCGCTCCTGGCTGACCACCGCCGGGTACCAGCCCTGCCAGCATGCGCGCCTGAAGTTCTCATTCGGCCAGAATTGGACGTTCAGAAAAACCTGATTTAACGTCCAAGCTCAGGCGCGTTGCCGCGTCAGCGCGACGTCGGGTGGAGCATCTGGTTGGGCCGCCGCTAAGGCTTACGCCCTCGAACGGCCCATGCACGGGCAATGAGGTGGATAGACCCATCCTTCGAAAGCGGGAGTTCGGATCGAATCCGCTCCCGGAGCACCGCGCGGCGATCGTCGCTCAACGACACTGCGTAGCCAGGCGCCGGCCCTTGTCCCCCGAGAAATGGGGACCAATAATCGTCGAAATCGCGGAAGTCGGTGGCGACATCGATCGGACATACCTCGACTTCGCTCAATCCGGCCTGCGCGAACAGTTCGGTAAGCGGTGTCGGTTGGCAGATCGGAAAGCGACGGCCTTCATCGAGGTCGATTGCCGAAGCGTCCAAGGCAACTGCCGCATTCCAGAAGTAACGCATCAGCTCCATTTTCCCAGCGTAATCCCAGACATACGCCGCAACGACCGAGCCCGGACGCACAACCCGAGCCATTTCCGCAACTGCCTGGGGCGGCCGTGGCACGAAGTTCAAGACAAGGCCTGAAACGGCGGCGTCCAGACTCGCTGTATCGATGGGGAGTGACTGGGCGTCCCCGACCTCGAAGCGCACGCATGGACTCGCGATGCGCGCCTTCGCGTACTCGGTGTAGCCGGGCGAAGAATCTATGCCGATGACCGAGCTTGGGTTTCCAGTCTCGATGATGGTCTGGGTCAAGGCACCGGTTCCACATCCGACATCCAACCAGGCCTTTTTTTCTGGCACCGCTAGCCAGTCCAAAAACGCCTTGGCCACCTGTCGGCTCCAGCGCCCCACATAGGGTTCATAGAGGTCGCCGGCGGCCCACACATCTTTCCGCTCTGACGGTTCCACGGTTATCTCCCTCTTCGCCTGTAGGATGAGGCCCAACAGGTATGAGACGGCATGCTTGCTACTGACTTGAACGCGCATGCGCGTTCAACAATGTTATACCGTGCGCTGGTCTGCCTCCTAACCTACTGAAGTTACCAAACATTAAGTATAGCTCGGCAGCATAACATCGATCACCGCGCCTGCTGCATAACACGGGGCGAGAAGCCAGCGGCCATTGACAACATATCGCCTTTGGGTCGTCATCTGCCGTACCCCATCCATCAGCGTAGCCTGAAGTTCGGTATTCGGCCAGAAGCAGACTTTGATCACTTTCGCATATACGCTAAACCTTTGCACAATATATCGAGGCCTGGGTGGTTAATCACCCAAGTCTCGATACATAAAAAGTTTAATTTTGAGAGCAAGAATGCGCCTGGCACCGTTAAGCACAACCATGCCTACAACGGAACCCATGATCAGATCTGCATAGATGGAAACAGTTTAGGCAACGAGTACTTCTGCGAGGACAACCCCAGATTGATAACCACATTATTGGTCGAAAATAGGCTCTTCGGCGTTTTATGTGGATCTATCTGATTGGCAGTCCAGTGGGCCGCCTGCTGGATCAGGTCAAATCCGCATGAAACGACGAAGACCCGGTTTTTGCATTCACTTATTTTTCATCATCACGAGTCAACCTCTGATACACACCAAGACCGACTACCACCAAAACAGCTGAAACCAACAATAAAGTGGGATAGATCAACGTAGTAATATCTTTTGTCCCAGCGTCAAACACGAACACTAGGGATTCAAGGCTTATGGCAATGGCAATTATGACGAGGAACTTTAACAAAGCCTCTCTCTGTTTTGCGGGCGACTTTGTAGCGCTGCTGCTAAAAACCTCTTCCTCCAACAGGAATTTGGATACATCAAAGACAGCCATTCCAATCACAATCAAGCCGATGGCATTAAGAAGGGCTGCAACAAGCAAGGTTCTTTCGTGTACCGAGAGCCATATATCCCATAAGGCAACGCCCATCATTGTGAGGCTTATAATACCCAGGCTCAAGCTGATGAGCCCATAAACAGCACGCCCCATCAAATCAGAAATACTTTTCACCTTATTCATCTTTTCTCCGATCCGCCAATTGAATTCCTACCATATATAAAAACGGGGTCTTTCCCTGAGGGAACACAACTAGTCTGGGCCGCAAGGAAGCGGCTCGAAACGTGTCACTACAGAGATTCTGGCAGAGAGTTTCTAACTCACTGAAATTTTCAGTCGTCATGTGCCAATTTCAGGCCAAAATCGGGCTGGAAGTGTCGAACTCGGGGAGGCCTGCCGGCAATCGCCCCATGTCCATTGCTCACATACCAAGAGGCCGCCGATCATGAATCGGCGGCCTGGGGTCTTGCGTCAGCGCGGCCCGCGGGCCCAAGGCTTACTTGGCCTTGGGAGCGGTTTCCTTGACCGCCTTGGTCGCGGTGGCCTGCTGGAGGCCTTCCTGGGCCTGCTTCACGCTGCCCTCGGTCAGCTTCTGGCTTTCCTGAACGAACTCCTGCTGCAGGGCTACCGCCTTCCCGGCATCGCCCTTCAGACGCTCGGTGAGTCCCTTGGCGACGGCCTGCTGGCCTTCCAGGTAGCTCTTCAGGCCTGCGGCGTCTTTGACCTCCACCAGGCTACGCAACTGCGTCAAGCCGGTGTCGGCATAGGCCTTGGTGGCGTCGAGCTGGGCATTGACCAGCTTCTCGGTGACGTCGATGGACAGGGCGGCGAAGGCGCGTGCCGGGGCGAAGAACACGGACTCGAACTGGGCGGTGTCAAACTGCTTGGCATCGAATGCGAAGACGTTGGTCATGATGGGAACCTCCGGGGTTCTGAATGTCATGGAACGGGAGATTCCCGCTCTGCTGCAGTGCACAATAGCAAGGAATTTTGTGCAGTGCAACATAGATCGGAGCTTGGGCGCCGCGCCTACCACCTCCCAAGAAATGGGGTTACCTCACGGTCACGATGATCACTCTGGATGATGCTGGGTATGCGGCGTCAGCGCCGTCCAGTAACCAGTAGCGGCGCAGGCGGTTCATGGCGGCCGTAGGGCGGTGCCACGTTGTCTCCGGTAGTCGTCGAGGTAGAAATGGCAGACGTCCCGGCCCTTATCAACACGCTTGGTGCGGTAGGGCTGGTGGCAAAAGTCGTCGGGTAGGACCGTGAAATGTTGCGGCAACAGATCGGGATGCCGAGGGGCTAGGTGCTGCGGAACACCTCGCGGGTGCCAGTGATCTCCTAGCCACCCAGCATGCGGACCAGACCGGAGTCTGGGGGAAGGACAAGAAACGGCCAATTGCTGACATTCAGCACGTACTAATGCACTCATAACGCTTAGCTAACCGGAGCAAGGTACGAGCGTCCGGTTGAGAGTTTTGTTTAGTGTCTGACGCCTCACGCTACAGCAACTCATAAGGGTTCGACAACCGCCACTGTGCTGCTTCCACTGCGGGCGCTTGAAATAGATGTTGGTACTTGACAACCAAAGCTTCAAAGCTTTTTTCCAATTGGTTATTGTCACGCAGTACCTTGAAGCCTTGCTGAAGATCTGCACTTACCATAAGCCGGGAAAGTGCCTTGATCTCCCCGTATCGTTCGATCATAGGGCGTGTACGAGCAGCCGCGTGGCCGGTCATTTCTTCGTAAAACGTGATCGTTCGTTCAACTTCCTGCGCAAACTCAGTGTCTGTCATTTTCGCACCTCATTTTGTAGAGGTTATTTCCAGGCCTAAGCATCCGTCGCGTGCCGCCGAGCAGTGATTAGAACGCAGGCTCTGTTATTATATAAACGTACCGACACGCCCAAGTCAATTAATGCACACACCTAAAGCACCCACGATTTTATTTCTCACAGACATCAAGAACACCTCGACAGTCTATCTCTAATAAACATGCGTGCAGCATTTTCCCTGAGGTCGGCATTGGGTCCAGGCTGTGTGAAAACGCTTGAGGCATCTCACCCCCAGTTTCAGGATGAGTGCCGCGTCCTCTGATACCCTCTTCTTAAGCTACAGGGGGCGAAAAGAGTTTATAGCCATTACAATTCCTTACGTGTCAATACGGAAGCGCCATACTACGGAAGCCCCTTGCTTTGGTCCAGATCGGTTTAGCAATGTGACGCTGTACTCTTTTTGGAATTTCGCGGCATCTATCGCGCCACATACAGCAGGCATCCTGCTCTCAAGTCTCAAATCCTTATGCACGTCTCCTGCTTGCACAGAAAACTCACGAGCGCCCGCCTTCTTAGCGGGCGCGATAAAAGCATAGTACACGTGGCTGCGAATCTTATCAGCGAGTGTCCCTGCCATGTCAGTCTCCCAGCGGCTTAAAAAAGATTAGACTTCACACTCTGTTATTTATTTATCGTGCCGATGCGTTCATGTCAATGAACGCATCTGATCGGCCACCCATAACCCACTAATCTTCCTTTGAATCAAGTATCCCTCGGCAGCCTAATAAAAATGAACGTGCCAGCAGCATTTGCTAGCATGACTGCTTTGGATCTTAAACACCCTCAACCAAACTATCACCATAGGCTAAAGTTCCTCACTCGGCCAGAAGCGGAACATCAGCATGCTCTTGTGCAATGCCTTCAAAACATGAAGCTTCGACGTGGAGGTGAGGGCGAAACGGAAAATTTTCGCTGCGCTTGGCACCGTTATGTGAAAGTCACTGGCATGCCTACGACCTTACAAACTCTAATACAATTCCCTTAGTGACGCACTTGTAGATGCGATACGCAGCATTGAGTTCTATCGTTTTTTCTCAAGAGGTATAAGATTCTTTCACACACCCCAATACTGTTAAAGCCTCCTTATAGCCCATTAAGCAGGTTTGCATTCAAACCTAATATCAATGTGTTTCTGTATCTATGCACACATTTCCTGAAAATTTCCCACCCCCTGAACTAACTCTAGCCGAGCCGTCCTTTTTCATAATTTCAGCCCTATCCCATTTGCATGAAATCTTTATTAAATGGTTGTGCGCCAGAAGATCTCTAATAATAAATAATTCAACTGATGCTACAGCGCAGCTTTTCATTACTGACATTTATACAAGTCACGGCATTCTCGGGATTGGAACAGCGAAGTTCAGATAGAGTTACTTTCATTCAAACCGCTGTTCGCGCTCCTCATCCTCCCGCTGTTCACTCACTCTCTCATGCTCGATCCACTTAACCAGTTTTGCAGACACCGATTTAGCAGTCACAGCGATCTCCTCGCTCTCATGTTCAACCAACACACCAATGGCATCCGCTCTAGGTTGCATCACGTTAGATCGGCTACCAGACCAAGATGAAGGTGTGACGCGCTCGGCGAATGCCTCCAGGACGGCTTCTGGCTCAGGAGCAGCTTCCAGCAACCTGATCGCTGACTCCGACATCGTAACTGCCCCCTGATCCCCATCCTTTGACCAAAGACTGATACCCGCCGCGACAGGCGCCCATACGCTAGTATCGTTTCTGGAACGGCACCACCCAATCAAAACGTCCATATCGATTTTGGCGAGAGGAGAGCGACGCAAGCTACCATGGAGAATAAAGAACAGCCGTCTCTGTTGTTCTTTTTCAGTGCCCTCAAAAACGCGATTGAGAAACGCCTCTGGCATCAAAGCGATAGTCGTCTCGATAGCACTTTCGAACGCATGAATGAAGCCATACTGCTCATCAATAACAGCAAAGATAGTGTCCAGCCACTCCAGCTTTTCGGCATCGTTGCCGTCAAAGCGCAATGCGACACTGATGACGCGCTCCATGTGATAATCCCTAGACCCTCCGGGGTCTCTGCGATCTCTTGGGAGCCTCTGGACCGCTGCTCTTATCCCGACCCGTCGAAGGTCGGAACCAAGTATATCTACAGCGTCATCTTTGCCATGTAGCTTCATGCTTAGAGCATCCAAAACCACATCATCGCCGTTAGGTATACTCAGGAGCCGCTGAGCAAGATCGAGAACACGGTCACTGGACAAATTAGCATACCCGTCACGCCATAAAATTGGACCATACATCCACGGACGTGTGTCAGGATCATCCAGAAGCGCCATGCAGCGATCTAGGTCGGTTTCTGTGAACTCCCGCCTTGGGTGCAAGCCGACCAATACATGTCGAAGTTCAGGGTGCTGTGCGCACTGGTCGAGTAGCTCCTGTGCTAGTGCCAGATCAACAGAGTCAGCCTCTTCGATGAAACCGCCAAAGACTGCGAAGTTCTTGTTGGCTTCAGGCTTATTTTCAAGTTGATCGAAGAGTTGCTGCCAACCAACTCGCAAGTCATGTGCCCCCTTCGCCAAGCCTCTTCCGAATGCAGTACAATATGGCATCCAGTCGTTGGAGAAAAGGTTAGGACCCAACTCGTCGAGCTCATGGTCTGATGCTGCGAAGTCCTCACCTAATCGGAGCGCCTTGGCTTCAAGTCGCTTCTCAGCTTCGTGATACTTGTTGGTGTCCTCATGATCAAAATCGGCGTCTATCGCCCAATAGTCGTGCCCCTTGTTTAGCACGTATGTCAATATTTTCGGAACCAAGCCCTCGGGCTCCAACTCCCTCTCCAATCCGGCAAGGTTATCTGGCAGCGGCTCGAAATCATCCTTGTCTTTTCGCTTGGTATGGTCGAAATAAATCGTTGATCGGACGGCTTTCCAACCTTCGCCCCAAGGGTGATAAGCATGTAGCTTGCGAGCCGCATCGACGAGTTTCTCCCTCATTGCTTTGTGATGCCACATCCCTCGAAATTCGTTCGCAAGGGTCAGCCGTGCAGGGCCTTCAAGATCAGGATCGCCAGAGGTTCCCAATCGCACCGCAACGTCGATAAAGGCGCAGCGCCACTCCACAAGTTCATCGTGGTTGGGTTGGAACCCGAAGTCTCTTGGGCGAGCACCAAACTCATTCATCCCGAATCCTGTCCACGGTGGCCCATCCAGGGCAGTCGAGAGCATTCTGAAACCCAGCGACCTACGTCCAACCACGTCTGACGAAAGGCATTCATTCATGATCCCAATGCGCTGATTTAGAGAGGCATGTGTGCCCGACAGGTACGCCTGGAAAAACTTCGTAATCTTATCTCGAACCGCGTCGTAGTTGTTGTTCTCATCTTCGTAGTCCGCCACTCGGATTAGTAGCCGGATGCAGCGGTCGAAAGCACCCGCTTCGTATGCCAACAACTGCAAAAGATTGAGAATGGTTGTCCGCTGTGGATTGTGACGCGGCTCCATACCCCCAAAATCAGGCGCGGCAAGCTCTGCTTCAATCCTGTCGAGCAGTGCTTCAGGCGCGACCGGGCCGATATAGCCCAGCATTCGTGCTGGCATTTCCTCCAGTGCTAATATCCGCCCCAGCAGCCCATCTGGCTGGAGCCAAGCCTCAACTATCTCTTTCGCCACGGGGTGATCGTGTAATAGCCCCAGCCTGTGTGCGAACGACAATAGCAAGCGTTGACGACCGGAGGCTTCAAAGGTCGCCCTGAGTTGATCAACCGGGACACCATCAAGTGCCGAGGCAGCCAGCTTGTTCGCAATGGCATGGGGCAGGATGGCCCTCCAATGTGCCCTCTTCTGCACAACATGACGGTCCAACAGTTTCTTGACTGATCGAAACAATTGGCTCCGGGAATGCGCCAAGATCGAGCCTAGAACTTCTAACTCGCTGTGACCGACCTCAGGGTTTGAGACCGAGAACGAATATACCAGAGACAGTATTTCAGCCTGTTGCCGCAGATCGTCGTCCGGATGATTACGCTGCTCAAACAAGCGGTTAAACAACTGCGCGTCAGAAAGCTGAGCCAAACTCTCACCTTCCTCCACTCTCTCGGCGATTGCTAGGGAAACCCTCGCGTTCCCATCAGCGAACTCTGCTATCCGGCGGGCGTTGTGCTGGCCGATCCCGGGGAACCGACGGATCAGAAGCTGCTCGGCCACCTCCGGCCCAACTGCTTCAATGTGGATTACCTCAGTTGTCTGAGGCTTGTCATCCCTGATGTCGTACTCAACGGTGATGAGGCTTACCTCACTGCCTGCAGCTGATACTTTTCTGGCCAGTGCAGAGTGAAGTTCTGACGGGCAATTATCGAGGATCATGACGGCATGTCGGCCCTCAGCGATAAGTCTGTCCAGCATCGCTGCTGCTGAAGGATCCGGCTCAGCACCAGTATCGACGTACACAGCTAGAGTCCGATCAAGAGCATTTTTGCCGACCGTTTCATCAAAGAGTGCCTGCACGATCCTGGTCTTCCCTACGCCGGATAAGCCCGTTATACGAACGGCCTTGACCGTAGACCTTATGAGGTCACGCATCGGTTCAATGGCATCTTCAATACTGAGCTTCTGGCCCTTCCCTGATGGCAGCATGACCGTCACGCCTGGGGCCGAAATCAGCGTATCGTCGACATCTTGAGGTGGATTGCTCCAAGCCCCGTATGGCTGCCAACCGGAGTAGCCCTGACCGAGCTTTCCTTTTGTCCACAGCATAACCGACGGATGCTGACGCAGCCATTGAATCAGCTTCGAGCGGTCATAGAAGTCTAGGTGAATATTGCCGCTGTTGGGATCATCCTTCACAGCTTCTCGCATTGCCTTAAGACGCTTCTTCTTGTTCGGCGGCGAACAATCATCAGCCAAGCTAACGATAATGTAGCCGGCCCCCTTCGATGCCTGCGCTGAGATTGTCGCCGACAGTTCACCGTCGATGACCATTTCCTGCGTGATCGCACCTTTTGGCATCGGGTGTTTCTTGGCCTGAAGAATCGTATCAGGTCTTTCAATAAATCCGGTGCTCAATGTACCGACTGGGACCTGAACGTGGATATCAATTCCTTCGTCAGGAGCATTGATTGAACCTGACCAGCTTACCCATGCAGGGCTATGGCCATGCGCTGCCACTTCGGCCTCGGCGAGGCGAGCAATCAACTCTTCTAGCTGGGTATCGGACAGCCGGAGTAATTCGTCTTTCTCAATGTCAAAGATTGCCACGATCTCACCTCAGTACAACATTCTATTCTTTTTCCAATAATCCAGCCGACATGAACAATATTGCCCGCGGAAACGCTTGTTGTAAACGGTTGCCACTAGAGTTTATTCGGGAGAACAAATGTTTTGACTCTGCGGCCAGTTTTGTTCGCTGATGTAGCGAGCGATCGCAAATCAGCACTGCTCGCTGTATCTGGCACGACCGGCAGGTGTGGGTCGTCAGCCGTCGAAAGGTCATTCATCAGCATAGACTAACATTCCTCATTCGGCCAAGAGCGGACCTTCAGCATGGATTTAAATAATGCCAATGTTCAGTGGCTGCCTTTGCGTAGCGAAGCGAAGAAAAGATCGTCCGGTGGAGACCCACGAGGGCCGGAACGGGCTGGAGTAACGAGTTAATTGCATTGGCTTCATGCACCGGTTTCATACAGATGACCCAAGCAGAGAGCGGAGCCATTAACCTTCTCCTTTTTACAGCTTCGCAATAGGCGATAATACTCTGATTAAGTATTGAGTTCTGACGGCAGTTTGGTGCTGACGATTTTCGCTTGGTACACCAAAAATATTTCACTTTTAACCCTATCTGCGCCAGTTACTGAAGGGTGACACAAGTGTTCATGGCCGGCATCGTTCACCTCCACAGCGGTTAGCGATGCGTGTCTACTGAAGTGGGGGAAGTCCACATCCCTCTGGCTGGCCTTGTTAGGTAAAAATATCCCTTCGCTAATCACCTTTCTTGTGCTTGTGAGGCTTAAGTGATGGCGTATTTCCTGGGGTGTTTTTGTTGTCCCGTTGACGCCTGTCTGGCTTACCAGTTGATTTAGCAGTTCTTTTTGGACCTGGTTTAATTCCCATGGTTTTCTCCTTTATAGGCACTATTGATCAATCCAGAAAGGGTTGCCACACCCTCACGCGGACAAACAAACCTGCTGCTTGCCGGCAGGACCGCATTGGGTCGGAAGTCATCCATCAACATAGACTAAAATTCCTCGTTCGGCCAAAAGCGGTCCTTCAGAGAGAGCTGATGTAACGCCTTGCTCACCGGAAAATTGGGAGCGCAGCGAGTAATTTTTCCGAGTGCAGCAACTTGTTACATCTGTTTTGTAAATTTAAGCAGACTCATTTCAGAATGGGTGATACATTTTTCATCGGGCGAATAATGAGCTTGATAAAATTTAAAATCATCTCTACCAGTTTCACTGCACTTCTTTTCTATTATTTCTATAATCTTTAGCTTATCTTCTGTTTTCGTTTTGATGCCAAATATAATTCCCTTTAAAGACTTGAAATCATAGTTAAGAGACCTATCCTTGGGATCTGAGAAGCTATCTAACGAGCTAGACAGAATTAGTCTATGTTCGTTTTCATAAGACCAATCTTTGGATTTTATGGTTATGTCACGATAAAAGTTCTTCCAATAATTCTCTCTCCATTGCTCTTCGGAGCTAACCATATCATCTGCACATTCGCTTATTTCGCCATCTAAGGAGTACCACATAGAATTAAGTTTTGGGATAGGGAGGCGGCCAAGCATTCGAAAGAAATCAATTTCACCGTAACCCTTTATGTAGTCAACTGGGTAAAACATCCTGTTACTGAATCCATATGCTGGACCTGATGTTGAGCTATATCCATTTCTACCCTTTAAACTTAAAAATGGTTTTCCATCTATTATTTCAGAACTGAAAATCAAACATGCACCAGAGTGATTGTCTCCATAATGCCCCCACACTGATGAGCTTTTACACTGAGACATAAAGCAGGCAGTATACCACTCAGGAAAAACCAACCTTTCTAGTTGAGAGATATATTCTTCAGAGAACTCTACAATTACTAGATTTCTATGCTTCCTATCATTATCAATATTGCCGTTATGACGATATATTAAATCCATCTGAGAGTGGGTACGCTTCTGTGCCGAAAACACTACACTGACTATATTTTCATCTCCGTAACTTTCGCGTAGCCCCTTCTCAAGAACCCCAATGAAATCTTTAGAAATTAAATCAGTTATAGCCTTGTCAGCATCAATATTCTTGCTTTCTCTCTTTGGTATTAGCCCTTTTGTTTCATATGCTTTGTAAATAGTTTCAAGTGCAAAGCCATGTACATTGCTGAGGTAGAAAAAGAGTTCATCTCTACGAACGGGTGTTGTTCGATCAGATATAGATTTGATAAGAGCTGAAAGGCCCTCATTGTCGAAAAAACTATCCGTTATATTGCTAAATAGTTCCCTATATATCGGGGTTGGGAAATCATCTTCGCCAGAGAACACCGGCATGTCATCTTTAGATATGGGATGCTCTTCGCCCGAAATTAACAATAACGAACACAGCCTTTCAAGACATAGAAGGTAATGCCGAAATAGATTTTTCCAGACTATATAGTCACCACTCCAGAACATATCTCGGAACCCTTCCATAGGATCATTTAGTGAGTCTGGCTCCGCAAAATAAATACTTTGGTTTTCTAGCTCTTTAAACTCACCTATCAAACTACTAATGCGTCTGAATCTGTAAAACTCATTGCTCATATGAAGAGGCTCTATATATAACAGGGGTGTAACAGGTATTAGACAGCCAGCACGTTTATTGACTTGAACGCGTTGGCACGTTCAACAATGTTATCTAGCGCGTCATCCATGGACCAACCTATTGAAATACCTGAATATTAAGTTTAGCTCGGCAGCATAACACCAATCATCATTCCGGCTGCAGAACATCAATGAACGGGCTGGCTGCATTTTCCGGACCGGCCGCTTAGGGTCGATATCTGCCGGTCGCAAGCTCCCTCCCGAGAAGTCCTACTGACCGGAACCCCGCTCCGGTATGGATTTTCCGATCTGCGGGCACGCTACCGCCAGGCAGTCCCGCTTGACGCCGCCCCCTTGGCACTGCGGCCTAAAATGTCGCCTAATGGCGACATTGAAAACCCGCCTGATCACATCCAGTAACACTCAGCCTACTAAAGATTTCTTCGGCTTGCCCTCTCGAATCTTGAGTTTTCTCATACCTCGTGGCTGGGAATGCTCCTCGCCGTCTAGGCGCTGCCCCACCCGCGAGGTCTCGTCGTCAATCTGCTGCGGAAGCGGCTCTGTTGGCCGAGGGAGCCGTGTTCGGGTAGGGCGTGCCAGGGCTCGATGGTCAGTTCCTGGGCCAGGCGGCCGCGGGTCCGTGTATCGGGTTCTTGGCCGGGGATGCGCAGCGGGCTGAAGCCGGGAGATGAGTCCCGTATCCTCTCCGGGGCGGTGGCCCATGAGTTATCGGTAGCGAGGGAGAGGCGAGTGGCGAGGCACTATCAGGAGCGCAAGTTGATCCGGTCGCTGACCGCGGCGTGCGAGCAGGCGAAGCAGGAGGTGCCTGGCTTCGCCTGGGTGACCCATGTGGATACCGAGGCCGGGACGCCCTGTATCGTCTGGGTGTTCGACACGTCGGAGGCGATGGCCGAGGCAGTGCGCTCGCCGGCGCAGTGGCTGGCGTGGTCGCGGCAGGCGCTGTTCGAGGCCGGGCTCAGGGTGGATGACGCGGCCAGGTGGGTGGGGTTCGACAACGAGGCGGCCTGTCGACGCCACTCTGGGGGGAACTGGACGCACCAGCTCCAGCGGCATCTACCCAGGCGCCGGTAACGACGCCCCGAGGCATCCTCTAGCCCGCGGAGCGGTTGGTGCCCCTCCATGGCACGCTCGGTCTGCAGGAAACGCTCAGGCGCCGTGATAGCCGTCCTCTTCGGGTTCCTCGTGGGCGCCCCTGGGCAATTCGCCGGCCCAGGCCATGGCGGCAGAGCGCTCGCGCTTGGGGAAGGTGCGAATCTCCAGGGCCCTGAACAGCCTTTCTTCCAGATGGGCGAGATGCTTGACCCATTCCCTGTCGGTGATCACCGCGGCACGGTAGTAGTGCTGGAGGTCGCCGAGCTGGGTCAGGCCATAACCGATATCTTTCATCAAGGCGGTCAGCGTCATCCAGCGCAGGTCGTCGATCTCGGCCACCATGCTGATTGTCGGATGCGCCTTCTTGGCGGCCTCGATGGCATCGATGGCGCGCTGCAGCTCCCGCGCCGTCACGACGCCGCCTGCCTTCATCGCCACGACATGGTCCGCCGGATGGGAAATGAATTCCAACATGGACGTTCTCCTTGGATCATGGGAGGAACGGGGCGCCTCGCTAGCTTCCAGCATAGCGCGTCGCTACCACCCTGCCGGTCACGACACCGTCATCTTGTCGCGCTAGCATCGGTATACCATCGGGATGAATGAGCCATGATCGCGAGGTGCCCATGAAGCATCTCTACCTGATCCGACATGCCCGCGCGAAGCGGGCCGATGTCGACCACGAACGTCCGCTGAGCGGCCGCGGCCAGCGCCAGGTGGCCGCCATGGCGGAGCCGCTGCAGCGCCTGGGCGCCTTCACCGGCGAGATCCATGTCAGCACCGCCCTGCGCGCGCGCCAGACGCTGTTGGGTCTGGATGCCACCCTGCCCGAACTCGGCCTGGCCGGCCGGGCCCACTATCACGAGGCGCTCTACACCTTCGAGGAGAAGCCATTGCGCCGATGGCTCAGAGCCGCCGATCTCGATACCGATCATCTGACGCTGATCGGCCACAATCCGGCCCTGCTGGCGCTCGCCCAGCGGCTGAGCGCCCAGGCGCCGAAGCGTCTACCCACCGGCGGCCTGTTGCATATCACCCTGCCCATCGCCACCTGGCGAGAGCTGGGCCGTCACCAGGGAGAGATTATCCACACTCTCTCGCCCAGGGACGCGAGCCACATCCTCTTCCAGGGCAGGGCGCCGGAGCCACCGCGGCTCGATGACCTGGGGACCCGGCATCGCATCATCAACCAGCTCGAGCACCAGTACCGCATGATCCGGGCGCTGGAGCCGGGGGTGGCCGCCGGGCATGACCCCGAGTTCCTGCACCAGTACCGGGTCAACCTGCGCCGCAGCCGGGCGCTGGCCGAGACGCTGCTGGCCATCATCGAGATCCCGAGGCTCGGCCGGGCCCTCAAGGGGCTCAAGCGACGCGCCCGGGCCACCGGCGAGCTGCGCGACCTGGAGGTGTTCCTGGAACGCCTGACCCGCCAACCGCCGCCGGAGGCCGGTCCCGCCCTCACGCCGCTGGTCGCCTGGCTCCACGAGCGCGCCAGGGAGGCCCGCCGGGAGCTCTGCCATCAACTGCAGCGCCGCGCCTACGCCCGGGACATGCTGGCGTGGCGTGACGCCATCGCCTCCAAGGGCTTCGCCAAGGCGCTGTCGGGCCTGCAGGAGCGGCAGCTCGACCGGGTGCTGCGGGAGCGCCTGGCCCGGCACGATGCCCAGTTGGTCTCGCTGACCGACGCCTCCCCGGATGCCGCGCTGCACAAGTTGCGCAAACGGGTGAAGCGCCTCCGCTACCTGGCGGAGCTGTCGCCGGAGCGCCACCGCCGGCTGCTCGAGGGCCTCAAGGCGCACCAGGAACGGCTCGGCGACTTCCAGGATCTCTGCAGCCAACTCGACTGGCTCGACGCCTTCACCGACGCGGAACCGGGCCAGGCACTACCGGAAACATCCCGGCAAGCGCTGCAGCACTGGCGCACTCGGCTTGACGAGCGCAAGGCAACGCTCCGGCAGGCCATCCTGGCCCTCTCGCCGCTGACCGAGGGCAGCAACGCCCAGCCCGCTCCCGCCTGAGACTGTCACCGCCGCGTCACGCTCCTGCCCCAGGATGGCGGAACCTCGCCAGCCAGGGCCCGGCCATGAAGATCCTGATGCTCTCGGACGTCTACTTCCCGCGCGTCAACGGGGTGTCCACCTCCATCGCCAGCTTTCGCGGCGCCCTGGAGCGCCGCGGCCACTCGGTCACCCTGATCTGCCCCGACTACCCGGTGGGCCAGGTGGACGAGCCCGCGGTCCTGCGCATCCGCTCGCGCGGAGTGCCGGGCGACCCCGAGGATCGCATGATGCACTATCGCGAGGTGCTGGCCCTCACTCCGCTGCTCGCCGACGACGCCTTCGACCTGATCCATATCCATACCCCCTTCGTGGCCCACTATGCCGGCATCGCCCTGGGCGACCGGCTGGGCATTCCGGTGGTGGCCACCTACCACACGCTGTTCGAGGAGTACCTGCACCACTACGTGCACTGGTTGCCGCGGGGCTGGCTGCGCTTCGCCGCCCGACGCCTCTCGGTACGCCAGTGCCACCAGGTGAAAGCCCTGGTGGCACCGTCCCGAGCCATGCAGGAGGCGCTCACCCACTACGGCGTGACGACGCCGATATCGGTGATCGGTACCGGCCTGGCGCTGGAGAGCTTCCGTCATTCCCATGAGGAAAACGACTTTCGCACCCGCTACGACCTGCCCGCCGATGCTCGGCTACTGCTGTTCGTCGGCCGCACGGCCCATGAGAAGAACATCGGTTTCCTGATCGACCTGCTGCCCCGGGTGCTGGCCCGGCACCCCACCACGCGGCTGATCGTCACCGGCGAGGGCCCGGCCCAGGCCGACCTGGCCCGCCGGGCTCGGGATGCCGGCGTGGCTGGGGCGGTGCTGTTTCTCGGCTACCTGGGCCGCGATGGTCCCTTGCAGGCCGCCTATCGCGCCGCCGACGCCTTCGTTTTCGCCTCGCGCACCGAGACCCAGGGACTGGTGCTGCTGGAGGCCCTGGCGCTGGGCACCCCGGTCGTTTCAACGGCGGTGATGGGCACCCGGGACGTGCTTCGGGAAGGCGAAGGCTGTTTGATCGCCGAGGAGACCCTTGACGACTTCGCCGCCCAGGTGAACCGGCTGCTGGGGGACGCGGCGCTGCACACCGAACTGGCCCACCGCGCCCAGCTCTATGCCAGCGGCTGGGATGAGGACGCCAAGGCCGGCGAACTGCTGGCGTTCTACCGGCATCATGCCCCCTGCCTGCTCGACCCGCTGCCCGACCATGGGTGACAGCGTCGCCCGGTACGGCGACAATGGCCAGCCTCGCCCCACCGGCCGGAACCATGATGGCGCCACCGCTGACAATACTTCACCAGGACGACCACCTGGTCGTCGTGCACAAGCCGGCGGGCCTGCTGGTGCACCGCACCGCCCTGGCGCGGGGCGAGCGCGCGTTCCTGCTGCAGCGGCTGCGTGACCAGCTCGGCCGGCGGGTCTATCCGGTCCACCGGCTGGATCGCCCCACCTCGGGGATCATGGTATTCGCCCTCTCGCCGGAGATCGCCACACCGCTGGCCGAGGCCTTTGCCGAACGCCGGGTGGCGAAGCGCTACCTGGCGGTGGTGCGCGGCCTCGGCCCCGAGCACGAGTGGCTCGACTATCCCCTGCGCGAGGAGGACGGCAGCCGCCCCAAGGCCGAGATGCCGGCGCTCGCGGCGCTGACCGAGGTGAGGCGCCTGGACAGCGTGGAGCTGCCGGTGCAGGTCGACCGCTACCCGCGCAGCCGCTATTCGCTGATGGAGGCGCGACCGCGCACCGGCCGGCGCCACCAGATCCGCCGCCACCTGTCACACCGGGGCTACCCGATCATCGGCGACGCCAAGCACGGCAAGGGCAATCACAACCGCTTCTTCGCCGAGCGCCTCGACAGTCCCCGCCTGCTGCTCGCCGCCGTGGGCCTGGCCTTCGATCATCCCGTCGAGGAGCACCGCCTCGAGTTGAGCGGTGCCCTGGATGCCGGCATGACGGCGCTCTTCCGGCGCTTCGGCTGGGCCGGTCACCTGCCGCCGGACAGCGTGCGCCTGACCCGGCCCCGTGCCGATCTCGAACCCGCGAGCTGACCTCGCTTCCCCCATCCGCGACCGAAACGAACCGCCATGACCGACTTTCCCTTCGCGTCCACCGCCATCGATCCCCGCGACGTCGCCACGGACGATCATGCCCTGCGCTTCGGCGGCATTCGCCGGCTCTACGGCGCCCGCGCCTTCGCGCGCTTCCGCGACGCCCACGTGGTGGTGGTCGGCGTGGGCGGCGTGGGCAGCTGGACGGTGGAGGCCCTGGCGCGCTCCGGCATCGGCAAGCTGACGCTGATCGACCTCGACGACGTCTGCGTCTCCAACGTCAACCGCCAGCTGCATGCCCTGGACGGCACCATCGGCCGCCCCAAGGTGGAGGTGCTGGCCGAGCGTTGCCGGGCCATCCAGCCGGACATCGAGGTGGTCGACGACACCGCCTTCGTCACCCCGACCAACCTGCCCGAGCGGATTCCCGAAGATGCCGACCACGTGGTCGACGCCATCGACAGCGTGGTCGCCAAGGCCGCCTTGATCGCCTGGTGCAAGCGGCGCAAGCTGCCGGTCACGGTGACCGGTGCGGCCGGGGGCCAGACCGACCCGACCCGCATCCGGGTGGCGGACCTGGCCCGCACCGAACACGACCCGCTGCTGGCCAAGGTGCGTGCGCGGCTGCGCCGCGACTTCGGCTTCTCGCGCAATCCGAAGCGGCGCTTCTCGGTGGAATGCGTCTACTCTGACGAGCAGCTGGTCTATCCGAGTGCCGACGGCGAGGTGTGCCTGCAGAAGCCCGGGCACGGCGAGGCGACCCGGCTCGACTGCGCCTCGGGCTTCGGTGCCGCCACCTTCGTCACCGGCAGCTTCGGCTTCGTCGCCGCCTCGCGGGTGCTGGCCCGGCTGGCGAAATCGGCCGCCGCGGCCGCCCCCGCGTCCTGATCCTCAGCCCCTGGAGCCCGAGATGACCCATCCGCTTCCCGTCCCCGGCATCTACAGCCACTACAAGGGCAACCACTACGAGGTGCTCGGCGTCGCCCACCACAGCGAGACCGAGGAGCCGCTGGTGGTCTACCGCGCCCTCTACGGCGAGTACGGCCTCTGGGTGAGGCCGCTGGAGATGTTTACCGAGACCGTCGAGGTACAGGGCGAACCGGTGCCACGCTTCGAGCTCGAGAAGGCCTTCTAGATACCATCGCTCGCCGACTTTGCGGACGAAAGCCTACCGCTGCCCGCGGTGGGCCCAGCCGGTCATGCGCTTCTCGAGTAGCGCGAACAGCTCGTACATCACCATGGCCATGGCGCTGATCACGATCAGCCCGGCGAACACCAGCGCCATGCGCATCTGCGAGCCGGCGCTCATCATCAGGTAGCCGATGCCCTGGTTGGAGGCCACGGTCTCGGAGACCACGGTGCCGACGAAGGCCAGGGTGATGGCCACCTTCAGCGAGGCGAAGAAGTAGGGCAGCGAGCGCGGCAGCCCGACCTTGAGCAGCACGTCGAAGCGCCGGGCGCCGAGCACCCGCAGCACGTCCTCGAGCTCCGGTTCCAGGGTCGCCAGGCCGGTGGCCACGTTGACCACGATGGGGAAGAAGCAGATCAGGAAGGCGGTGAGGATCGCCGGCACCGAGCCGATGCCGAACCACACCACCAGGATCGGCACGAAGGCCACCTTGGGGATGGCGTTGAAGCCCACCAGCAGCGGGTAGCAGGCGTGGTAGAGAAAGCGCGACGAGCCGATGATGAAGCCCAGCGCCAGCCCCACCGCCACGCCGATGCCGAAGCCGGCCATGGTGGTCCAGAAGGTCTGCCAGGAGTGCATGCCGATGGGGCCGGCGAAGGTCACCAGCGCCTGGGCGGTGGCCCAGGCGCCGGGGAAGATGAACTCCGGCACCTCGAGCAGGCGTATCGTGGCTTCCCAGATCACCACCAGGATCGCCACCGCCACCCAGGGCGCGAGGCGCTCGCGGGTCTCCTCGCTCATTGCCATGTCGCCTCCTCGTTCAGCGGCTGCGGATCTCGCCGATCCGCGCGCGCAGTGCCTGCACCAGGCCGGTGAAGGGTTCCTCGTAGGTCGTCGCCAGCTCCCGCGGACGCGGCAGGTCGATCTCGCGCCGTTCGATGATGCGCCCCGGCCGGCGGCTCATCACGTAGACGGTGTCGGCCAGGAAGGCCGCCTCGCGCAGGTCGTGGGTGACCAGCACCACGGTGAAGCGCTGGGCCTCCCAGAGGTCGCGCAGCACGCACCACAGCTCCTCGCGGGTGAAGGCGTCCAGGGCGGCGAAGGGCTCGTCGAGCATCAAGAGACGGGGCCGGTGGATCAGCGCCCGGCAGATCGAGGCGCGCTGCTGCATGCCGCCGGAGAGCTGCCAGGGGTACTGGTCCTCGTAGCCCTCGAGCCCCACGGTGCGCAGCAGGTCGCGGGCCCAGCCGACGAACTCCGCACGGCGCCGGCGGAACTGGCTGCGGTACGGCCTGACGATCTCCAGCGGCAGCAGCACGTTGTCGAGGGTGGTGCGCCAGGGCAGCAGGTTGGCGTTCTGGAAGGCCATACCGGAGATCTTCAGCGGCCCGCCCACCGGTGCACCGTCGACCCGCACGCTGCCCACGGTCGGCGCATGCAGGCCGGTGCACAGCTTCATGAAGGTCGACTTGCCGCAACCCGAGGGGCCGACGAAGGCGACGAACTCGCCCTCCTCGATGGTCAGGCTGATCTCCTCGATGGCGTTGCCGGTATCGTCATAGGCCAGGCTCACCTGGTCGAAGGCGACGAAGGGCTCCCCCATGCCTAGTCTCCCTGCCCGGGGAAGATCATCCGCTCCTCCCGGGGAGGCAGGAAGCGCGAGGTGAAGACCTGTTCGGGCTCGGGGATCGAGGCCAGCCCGTAGGCATCGGCCACCAGTTGAATGGCGTTGGCGAGCCGCTCGTCGTCCACGGCGCCGGCACCGTTGGCGCGGGCGTCCTCGGTGTCGATCACGCTGTCGATGGCGAGCCTGAGTCGCCGGGTCTCGAGTTCCACGTCGATCAGCCCATCTCGCTGGTAGACGTAGTCGATGGCGCCGTCCGGGTCGGCGAGGGTCTCCTTCAGCGCCCGGTTGAAGGCGCGCAGGAAGCCCTCGACGGCCTCGGGGTGCTCCTCGGAGAAGGCCTCGCTGGCGACGATGGCGTTGCCGTAGAGCGGCACGCCGTGGTCGGGGAACGGCAGGATGGTGAGCTCCTCCTCGCCCAGCCCGCGCCCCTCCAGGTTGAGCAGGCTGGTGAAGTAGAAGCCGGTGATGGCATCCACGTCGCCGCGCACCAGCAGCGTCTCGCGCAGGGCCGGGTCGACGTTCTGCCACTCGACGGCGTCGGCGTCGAGATCGTTGGCGGCGGCGAAGATGCCCCAGGCGCGGTAGCCGGTGTCGAAGGCGGGGGCGGCCAGCGTCTTGCCGGCGAGGTCCGAGGGCGACTCGATGCCGCGGTCCTTGCGCGCGAAGACCGACGCCGGTGTGCCGTCGTAGACCACGTAGACGCCCTGGATGCCGGGCGCCTCCGGGTTCTCGGCGAGGAATTCCACCAGGGCGTTGAGATCACCGAAGCCCATCTCGTAGGCGCCTGAGGCGACCCGGTTGATGGCCCCGGCGGAGCCGCTGCCGGAATCCACCTGCACGTCGAGCCCCTCCTCGGCGAAGTAGCCGCGCTCCACCGCCATCAGGAAGGGGGCAGAGGGCCCCTCGAAGCGCCAGTCGAGCTGGAAGCGGATGCGGGTCTCGTCGGCCTGGACGAGTGTCGCTCCGCCCAGGATCACCCCCGTCAGGAGGGCCGCCAGGCCACGGAGGTATGGACGATAAGGAGTCATGGAAGGGTCCTCGCACGCGGGTATGGTGGTGATGGTTCTCAACCAGCTTAGAACACTGGCGAGGGTCACCCAGCCCCGGCGGGAGGCGGGCCATCAACGCAAGCCGGCGCCACAGGGGCGCCGGCAGTCGTCGATCGGGGAGTCAAGGCAACGGCGATCACTCGTCGCCGGCTTCCTGCATCTGGGTCTGCAGGTAGTTCTCGAGGCCGACCTTGTCGATCAGGCCGAGTTCGGTCTCGATATGATCGATATGCTCCTCTTCGTCCGCGAGGATATCGCGGAGCAGGTCGCGGGAGACGTAGTCCTGGACCTTCTCGCAGTGCTTGATCGCCTCGATATAGTCCTTGCGGCCTGCATGCTCGAGCTTCAGGTCGCATTCCAGCATCTCGCGGGTATTCTCGCCGATCTGCAGCTTGCCCAGGTCCTGGAGATTGGGGATGCCCTCGAGGAAGAGGATGCGCTCGATCAGCTTGTCGGCGTGATTCATCTCTTCGATGGACTCGTCGTACTCCCACTTGGCCAGCGCCTTGAGGCCCCAGTCCTTGTACATCTTGGCGTGCAGGAAATACTGATTGATGGCCACCAGCTCATTGCCGAGGGCCTTGTTCAGGTGCTCGATGACCTTCTTGTCGCCTTTCATCGTATCTCTCCCTCGTCGTCGCGGTCAGGTGTCAGGGGCGTGGCGGCGCGTGGCGTGTATCGTGCGAACACACCAGCCCGCTGCAACCATCAGCAGTATTGGCCACGATGCCCAAAAAGTCCAATGGCGACAAAGAGTTGGGAGAGAATCAACAAGAATGATAGCGATTGACGTTTCGCCGCGCGGCGAGGTCGGGGAAGCCGGGAAGCAATCAGACCGCGTAGGCCAGGTCGGCGGAGGAATTCGCCATCTCGCTCATCACGGCGTCGCGGGTGATGGTCTTGCCCACGCAGGCGCACTTGCCACACTGGGTGCCGCAGCCGGTTTCACGCTGCACCTCGCGCCAGCTGCGCGCCCCTTCCTCGACCGCCTGGCGGATCCTGTGGTCAGTCACGCCCTTGCAAAGACACACGTACATCGACATCACCTCGACTCTGATTACATCGATGAATGTAAATGATTCGCATAGCCTATCGCAAGCATAGGAAGAAGAAATTCATTCTCATTCGACCTAAGGATGAGAACGAGGTTGCCTCAGCGACGCCGCTGGGGCCTGGGCAGCACCACGACCCGGGTCCCGGAGGCGATGTCCGACCAGCTGCGCCGCTCGGCGTCGAAGAGGATCCAGAGATAGCCCAGCCCGAAGGCGGCCAGTGACAGGCCGCCCACCAGGAAGCGCACCAGGCTCTGGGCCAGGGTGATGGAGCGCCCGTCGAGGGTCTGCACCCGCAGCCGCCAGGCCTGCATGCCGAGCGTCATGCCACCGCGTACCCAGAAGAAGGCGAAGAAGGCGAAGGCACTGGTCAGCAGCAGCAGCCTCAGGCTGATCACCTGCCCCAGGCCGGCCCCCACCTGCTCGGCCGGCAGACCCAGCACCAGCCTCACGACGACCAGGTGCAGGGTCGTGACCAGCAGCCAGATCGCCGCCACCAGAAAGCTGTCGTAGAGCATCGCCCCCAACCGCCGGCCCAGGCCGGCCGGCCAGGTGTCGTCGAGATTGCCGAAGCGTCGTTGCATGGGATGGAGGGCCCTCACCCGGTTCGTCGCAGCAGATAGAACCCTACCCCGGCGCAGATCAGGGTCGGCGCCAGCACCGCCCAGGCCGGGGAGAAGCCGAACACCGTGGAGGCCGGCGCCAGCAGGTCCTGCAGGTACTTGAAGGTCAGGCCGGTGATCACGCCGTAGAAGACCCGCGTGCCGGCGGCCACGCTGCGCAGCGGGCCGAACACGAAGGAGGCCGCCACCAGCACCAGCGAGGCCATGGTCAGGGGCATCAGCATCTTCTGCCAGAAGTAGAGCAGCGGCTCGGTGGCCTGAAGCCCCTGGGCCCGGAGATAGCGGGCATAGGCCCACAGTTCGCTGGGCGACTGGCTGTCGATGTCCCGCAGCAGGCGGCCGAGCTGCTCGGGGGTCAGGCTGGTCTCCCACTCCAGGGTGTCATGATGTTCCACCTCGGTGCGCTCCTCCCCGAAACGGGTCACCTCGACCTGCTCGAGCACCCAGCCGTCCCCCTGCCAGGTCGCCCGCTCGGCGGTGGTGGCCTGGTTCAGCACCCGGCCCTCGAAGCGGTAACGGGTCAGGTCGAGCACGGTATCGTCGGCGCGGATGGCGCCGAAGCGATAGAAGCTGTCGCCCTCGCGCTGCCAGCCGCCGCGCTCGGTGAGCACCGCGCCCTCCCCCTGCATCTGCTCCAGGCGCCAGGCGCTGGCGAACTGTTCGGTGCGCGGGCTGACGTACTCGGCAATGAACAGCAGCAGCACCACCACCAGGATGATCGGTTTCATCACCCCCCAGAGGATACGGGCCAACGAACGCCCCGCGGCACGCATCACCGTGAGTTCGTTGCTCGAGGCCATGCTGCCCAGGCCGATCAGGGCACCGATCAGCACCCCCACCGGGGCATACTGGTAGAAGCGCCAGGGCAGGCGCAGCAGCAGGTAGAGCAGCACCTGGAAGGCGCCGTAGCCCCCCTCCACGTCCTCCAGCTCGTTGATGTAGGTGATCACCAGGTCGAGGCCGAGCAGCACCACCTGCACCACGACGATGGCGGCCAGGACGTTGCGGGCCAGGTAACGGTCGAAGCGGTCGGCGATCATCCACTCATCCCCTTGCGCTGGGCATGGGCCGTCATCGCCAGGCCGAGCACCAGGAAGGCGGCATGGATCGGCCACATCCCCACCGCCGCCGGTAGCGCCCCACGCCCGATGGCGTCCAGGGCCGCCAGCAGCAGGCTCAGGTAGGCGACGTGCAGGAAGATCGCCGGCAACAGCTTGGCGAAGCGGCCCTGGCGGGGGTTGACCCGGGAGAGCGGCATGGCCAGCAGGGTGAGGATGAAGACCATGGGCGGCAGGCCGAGCCGCCACTGCAGCTGGGCCCTGGCGCGCAGCGAATCGTCGGCGAACAGGGCCGCCGTACTCGCGTACTCCGGCGCATCGAGCTCGCGCATCTCGTCGGCCTGGGAGAGCCGCACCGCATAGGTGTCGAACTCCAGCCGCTCGGCCTCGGAGCGCCCGGGTTCGACGCTGTAACGCTCGCCGTCGGCCAGTACCAGGAAGCGACTGCCGGTATCCGGGTCGACGGTCTGGTAACCGCTCGCGGCACGGGTGACCACGCTCTCCGGGGTACCGTCGCGGCGTCGCTGGCGCTCACTGATAAAGACGTTCTCCATGCGCGTCTGGCCGTCGGTGAGTCCCTCGGTGTAGGCGGTACGGCCGCCGCCGAAGTCCTGGAAGCGCCCGGGCGCCAGCGCCGAGAAGTCCAGCTGACTGCGCTGCTCCTCGAGCAGCACCGCATTGTGCAGGGCGCCCGCCGGTGTCAGCCAGAGGCTGCACAGCCCGACCAGGAGCGCCACCAGGGCGGCCGGCACCAGGCTCACCTGCAACAGCCGGTTGGGGCTGGTGCCACAGGCCACCAGCACGGTGATCTCGCTGTTGAGATAGAGCTGGCCATAGGCCAGCAGGATGCCGAGGAAGAAGGCCAGCGGCAGGATCAGTTCGAGAAAGCCCGGCAGATGGAACAGCATCAGGGTGCCGAGGATGCTCACCGGGATCTCTCCCTCGGCGGCAGTGGTGAAGTAGCGGATGAAGCGGCTCCCCATGATGACGAGCAACAACACGCCGGCCACCGCGGCCATGGTGAGCAGGATCTCGCGGGTCAGGTAACGAAAGATGATCATGCAGCCGCCTTCCATGCATTCGGGCCATGCCTTGGGTACACTGGCGTGACACGGCCGAGTGCCGGCATTATCCAGAATCCCCCTACGCTTGTCTTGTGGAGACACCATGGAATTCCCAGTTCAGACGGGCAATCCCGTCAAGACCGAGACGGCCTGCATCGTGGTACCGGTGTTCAAGGATGGCGACCTGCTGCCCACCGCCGCCAAGCTCGACGACGCCAGCGAGCGGCTGATCGGTCAGGTGATCGAGCGCGGCGATTTCGACCCCAAGCTGGGTAATGTGCAGCTGATCCCCTTCGCCCCCGGCGTAAGCGCCGAACGCCTGCTGCTGGTCGGGCTGGGCAACCGGGACAAGTGCCGGGAGGGCGCCTTCCGCAAGGCCCTGGACGCCGCCTTCGCCGCCCTGGCCGGGTTGCCGGTCGATGACGCTGCCGTGGCCTTCACCGACGTGCCGCTGCCCGACCGCGCCTGCGACTGGAAGGCCCGCATGGTGGCCGAGGCCGCCCAGCGCGCGGTCTACCGCTTCACCGAGTTCAAGTCGGAGCCGGCGCCGCCGCCCAGGCTCGAGCGCATCACCCTGCAGGTCAGCGAGAACGGCGACGCCGACGCGGCCCGCGAGGGCGCCCGCATCGGCAAGGCGGTGGGCGAAGGCGTCGCCTACACCCGCACCCTGGGCAACCTGCCGGGCAATGTCTGCACCCCGCGCTACCTGGCCGAGCAGGCCGAGGCCCTGGGCAAGGCCTCCGACGGCGCGCTCTCCGTGGAGATCCTCGACGAGGAGGCGCTCGAGCGCCTGGGGGCCCTCAGCCTGCTCTCCGTGGGGCGCGGCAGCGATCAACCCTCGCGGCTGATCGTGATGCGCTACCAGGGCGCCGAGAGCCCCGACGAGGCCCCCCATGTGCTGGTGGGCAAGGGCATCACCTTCGACACCGGCGGCATCTCGCTCAAGCCCGGCGAGGCCATGGACGAGATGAAGTTCGACATGTGCGGTGCCGCGAGCGTGTTCGGTACCGTCAAGGCGATACTCGCCATCAAGCCGAAGCTCAACCTGGTGGGCATCGTCGCCGCCGCCGAGAACATGCCCGACGGCCGTGCCACCAAGCCCGGCGACATCATCAAGACCCTCAAGGGCCTGTCGGTGGAGGTGCTCAACACCGACGCCGAGGGCCGCCTGGTGCTGTGCGACGCCCTGACCTATTCCGAGCGCTTCGAACCGGCCAGCGTGGTCGACATCGCCACTCTCACCGGCGCCGCGATCATCGCCCTGGGCCACCACGCCACCGGCCTGCTCTCCAACGACGACGACCTGGCGCTGGACCTGCTCGACGCCGGCGAGACCGCCTGGGACCGCGCCTGGCACCTGCCGCTGTGGGACGAGTACCAGGAGCAGCTCGAGTCCAATTTCGCCGACCTGGCCAACATCGGCGGTCGGCCCGCGGGGACCATCACCGCCGCCTGTTTCCTCTCGCGCTTCGCCGACAAGTTCCCCTGGGCACACCTCGACATCGCCGGCACCGCCTGGATCTCCGGCAAGCAGAAGGGGGCCAGCGGCCGCCCGGTGGGCCTGCTCACCCAGTACCTGCTCGACCGCGAGGAAGAGGCCCGCAGCGTGGAGAACGGTAACGAGCTGTAGATGACCCGCATCGACTTCTACATCCTCCCCGACACCACCCTGGAGGCGCGTCTCGGCTTCGCCTGCCGGCTGGCCGAGACCATCGCCGGCAAGGGCTATCGGCTGCACCTGCACGCCGAGGACGAGGCCATGGCCCGGGACCTCGACGACCGGCTGTGGACCTTCCGTCCCGACGCCTACCTGCCCCACGCCCTCGTGGACAGTACCCTGCTCGGCAGCGAGCAGGGGCAGGAGGTGCCGGTGACCATCGGCTGGGAGGGCCCGCCGGCGCCGGACGCCGGGGTGCAGGCCATGCTCAACCTGCACCCGGGCATCCCCGAGTGGTTCTCGCGCTTCGAGCGGGTCGCCGAGATCATCAACCAGCACCAGGAGGTGCTGACCGCCAAGCGCGAATGCTGGCAGACCTACAAGCAGCGGGGGTATCCGGTGAAGGCGCATCAGTTGAAGGGATGATCGCCTTTTCCCAGGGATGCAGGAGACTGCCTGTACCGCCGGGGGCAGGCCCCGGAGCGCCGGACCGACGAGGAGGCGCTGTAAACCCGTCCCTGGGCGCTACATTCGTCATCCCTGACGAATGACCTCCTCTTCGACCTGCCCCCGGCGCCCCTCACCCTTCCGCTTCGTTCGAGTGCATGGTCAGTCGAGCTGACGATCAAGGCCCCATCGGGCTATAATCGGGCCCATTTTTCCCGCGCCCCTCCGGTGACGTGGTGGCGGCATCGCCTGCCCGTCGGCGCCAAACCCTTTTCGACCTGGAACGCCCCATGGACAAGACCTACCAACCCGAGCAGATCGAATCCCGCTGGTACGAGCGCTGGGAGGCCGACGGTCGCTTCGCCCCCTCGGGCGAGGGCGAGCCCTACTCGATCATGATCCCGCCACCCAACGTCACCGGCAGCCTGCACATGGGCCACGCGTTCCAGGACACCATCATGGATACGCTGATTCGCTGGCGGCGCATGCAGGGCCACAACACCCTGTGGCAGGTGGGCACCGACCACGCCGGCATCGCCACCCAGATGCTGGTGGAGCGCAAGGTCGCCGCCGAGGAGGGCAAGAGCCGCCACGACCTCGGGCGCGAGGCGTTCATCGACAAGGTCTGGGAGTGGAAGCACGAGTCCGGCGGCCATATCACCCGCCAGCTGCGGCGCATGGGGGCCAGCGTCGACTGGAGCCGCGAACGCTTCACCATGGACGACGGCTTCTACAAGGCGGTGCAGGACGTCTTCGTGCGCCTCTATGAAGAGGACCTGATCTACCGCGGCAAGCGCCTGGTCAACTGGGACCCGACCCTGCACACCGCGATCTCCGACCTGGAGGTGGAGAACCGCGACCAGCAGGGCCAGTTCTGGCACTTCCGCTATCCGCTGGCCGACGGCGTGACCACCGACGCCGGGCTCGACCACCTGGTCGTCGCCACCACCCGCCCCGAGACCCTGCTCGGCGACACCGGCGTGGCGGTCAACCCCGAGGACCCGCGCTACGCTTCGCTGGTCGGCAAGGACGTCATCCTGCCGCTGGTGGGTCGCCGGATTCCCATCGTCGCCGACGAGCACGCCGATATGGACAAGGGCTCGGGCTGCGTGAAGGTCACCCCGGCCCACGACTTCAACGACTACGAGGTCGGGCGCCGCCAGGGCCTGCCGCTGATCAACGTCTTCACCCAGGACGCCGCAATCCTCGAGAGCGCCGAGGCCTTCGACATCCAGGGCCGCCCGCTGCCCGAGATCGACTTAAGCCTGCCCCAGGCCTACGCCGGGCTCGACCGCTTCGCGGCGCGCCAGCGGATCGTCGCCGACATGGAGGCCGCCGGCCTGCTCGAGCGGGTCGAGACGGTCAACAACACCCTGCCCTACGGCGACCGCAGCGGCGACGTCATCGAGCCGCTGCTCACGGACCAGTGGTTCGTCGCCGTGGAGAGCCTGGCCAAGCCGGCCATCGAGGCGGTGGAGAACGGCGACATCCAGTTCGTGCCGAAGAACTACGAGAACATGTACTTCTCGTGGATGCGCGACCTCCAGGACTGGTGCATCTCGCGCCAGCTGTGGTGGGGCCATCGCATTCCCGCCTGGTACGACGAGGATGGCAACGTCTATGTCGCCCGCACCGAGGCCGAGGCCCGCGACAAGTACGGCCTCGCCGCCGAGATCGAACTGACCCAGGACGAGGACGTGCTCGACACCTGGTTCAGCTCGGGCCTGTGGACCTTCGGCACCCTCGGCTGGCCGGAAGAGACCCCGGAGCTCGCCACCTTCCACCCCTCCAGCGTGCTGGTCACCGGCTTCGACATCATCTTCTTCTGGGTTGCGCGGATGATCATGCTGACCCTGAAGTTCACCGGCGAGGTGCCGTTCAAGCAGGTCTACGTCCACGGCCTGGTGCGCGACGGCCAGGGCCAGAAGATGTCCAAGTCCAAGGGCAACGTGCTCGATCCCATCGACCTGATCGACGGCATCGGCCTGGAGGACCTGGTCGAGAAGCGCACCGGCAGCCTGATGCAGCCGCAGAAGGCCAAGGCGATCGCCAAGGCCACCCGCGACGAGTTCCCCGAGGGCATCGAGCCCCACGGCACCGACGCACTGCGCTTCACCTTCCTCTCCCAGGCCACCACCGGGCGCGACATCAAGTTCGACATGGGGCGCCTGGACGGCTACCGCAACTTCTGCAACAAGCTGTGGAACGCCTCGCGCTACGTGCTGATGAACGCCGAGGGCCAGGATTGTGGAGCGGATGGCGGCGATGTCGAGCTGTCGCTCGCCGACCGCTGGATCGTCTCGCGCCTGCAGCAGACCGAGGCCCAGGTGACCCGCGCCATGGAGGAGTTCCGCTTCGACCACGCCTCCCAGGCGCTCTACGAGTTCGTCTGGAACGAGTACTGCGACTGGTACCTGGAGCTCTCCAAGCCGGTGCTGTGGGACGACAACGCCAGCCCCGCCGCCAAGCGCGGCACCCGCCGCACCCTGGTGCGCGTGCTCGAGGCGATCCTGCGCCAGGCCCACCCGATGATGCCCTACATCTCCGAGGAGATCTGGCAACGCGTCGCCCCGCTGGCCGGCAAGGCGAGTGGTGACGGCTCCGAGTCGATCATGAGCGAGCCCTGGCCGCAGCCGGAGGACGACAAGCTCGACGAGCGGGCGACCCGCGACATCGAATGGCTCAAGGGGGTGATCGTCGCCGTGCGCAATATCCGCGCCGAGATGAACATCGCCCCGGGCAAGCCGCTCGAGGTGCTGCTGACCAAGGGCAGCGCCACCGACCGCGAGCGCCTCGAGGCCAACCGCCCGTTCCTCGCCAAGCTGGCCAAGCTGGAGAGCGCCTCCTGGCTCGACGACCCGGCCCGGGCGCCGCTCTCGGCCACCCAGCTGGTCGGCGACATGGAAGTGCTGGTGCCGATGGCCGACCTGATCGACAAGGAGGCGGAGCTGGCCCGGCTCGCCCGCGAGATCGACAAGCAGGACAAGCTGATCGGCGGCATCGAGAAGAAGCTTTCCAACGAGAGCTTCGTCGCCAAGGCGCCGGACGCCGTGGTCGAGAAGGAGCGCGGCAAGCTCGCCGACTTCCAGGCCACCCGCAAGCTGCTGGTCGAACAGCGCGACAAGATCGCCACGCTCTGATCAGCGGCCCGCCAGGCAACGACAGCGGCCCGCCGAGGCGGGCCGCTGTCGTTCCTCCGGCAGACTCGCTTCCGGGACTCAGTCGGCTCGGCGCCAGCCGCCCAGCACCCGCTGATCGGGGCCGAAGAACACCAGCCGGTCGTGGTCGATCAGGTAACGGTAGGCGTTCTCCATCATCGCCGTGACGCGCCGGGCGTCCTCCGCCTGGGGGCAGCCACGACGCGTGGTGGCGAGCTCGGTGAACTCGATGCGATTGCTGTCGTCCAGTTGCACACGACCGTTCAGCTGGTTGCAGCCGTCACTGCCACTCACCCTGCCGTCCGGCGCGACCACGAAGTGCGGTGTCTCGGGCATCGAAAGACGCTCGTCGGTGCCCACCAGCAACAGGTTCCAGCGCGGCCCCACGACCGGGCCTTCCAGTTCGGCCGGCCGGCCCCCGAGGTCTGGGGCGGGCTGGCTGCTGCAGGCGGCGAGCATGAGGGCGCCCGACATCAGGGCGAGCGACTTGGCTAAACGATTGATCATCATGCTATCTTCCTTGAGGCTCATGGCGCCAAGCTTGCATCAACCGGCGCTGGTAGACAATTTCCCCCCTCTCCTGCCGCCCGACAAGGACCTCGTCATGCTTCATGCCCTTCACAACGACGCCCTCGGCAAGCTGATCCTGCGCCTCTCGGTGGCCGGCCTGATGCTGCTCCACGGCGTTGCCAAGCTGCTCAACCCCGGCAGCCTGACCTGGATCGGCGATACCCTCGCCGGCCAGGGCCTGCCCAGCTTCCTCGCCTATGGCGTGCTGCTCGGCGAGGTCGTCGCCCCGCTGATGGCGCTGATCGGCTGGCAGACCCGGATCGCCGGCCTGCTGATGGCCGCCAACATGGTGGTGGCGATCTTCCTGGCCCATATGCACCAGCTCACCGAGCTCACCAGCAGCGGCGGCTGGGCCCTGGAGCTGCAGGGGCTCTACCTGTTCGGCGCCGTGGCCCTCGTCTTCCTCGGCAGCGGGCGCATGGCCTGGCGCCCGGATTGATCACCAGGTTCCAACATTGTCCATCGATACCCAGGGCTCCTTCGGGGGCAGGGCGTCGCCCTTCTGCAGCAGCTCGACGGAGATGCCGTCGGGGCTCCTGACGAAGGCCATGTGGCCATCCCGCGGTGGACGGTTGATGGTCACCCCTCCTGCCTGCAGCTTCTCGCAGAGGGCATAGATATCGTCGACGCGATAGGCCAGGTGGCCGAAATTGCGGCCTCCGGTGTACGCCTCCGGGTCCCAGTTCCAGGTCAGCTCCAGCTCCGGGGCCTGGAGTTCGGCGGAGCGTGCCTCGTCCTCCGGGGCGGCGAGGAAGACCAGGGTGAAGCGTCCCTTCTCGTTCTCCTTGCGCCGCACCTCCTTGAGCCCCAGCAGGTCGCAGTAGAAGTGCAGCGAGGCGTCGAGGTCGCCGACGCGGACCATGGTGTGCAGGTACTGCATGTGGGCTTCCTTATCGGCTTGCGGGTTCAGTGGGTGTATTCGTCGAAGACCTGCAGCGTGCGGTCGTCATGGTGTAGTCTCCTGTGGTGAGCGCGAACGCCGCTATCGGCATCCTGACAAGTCACGATCCCCTTGCCAATCCCGCGAGAGACGCCATGAGCCATTATTGTGACCTGGCACCGGGCCATCCGTTTCACGGCCCCTACCACGACCACGAATACGGTTTCCCGGTCGCCGACGACACCGCGCTCTTCGAGCGCCTGGTCCTGGAGATCAACCAGGCAGGCCTCTCCTGGCTCACCGTGCTGAAGAAGCGTGAGGCCTTCCAGCGTGCCTTGGACGGCTTCGCGATCGAGCGGATCGCCGCCTATGGCGACGCCGAACGCGAACGCCTGCTGGCCGACGCCGGCATCATCCGCAATCGTCTCAAGGTCGAGGCGACGATCCATAACGCGAGAGTGATCCAGCGGCTGTGCGACGAGCACGGCAGCTTCCGCGCCTGGCTCGACCAGCACCATCCCCTGCCCCACGCCGACTGGGTGAAGCTATTCAAGCGCACCTTCCGCTTTACCGGCCCGGAGATCGTGAAGGAGTTCCTGATGAGCACCGGCTACCTGCCCGGCGCCCACCACGACGACTGCCCGGTGCAGGCCCGGATCCTGGCCGCCGGCCCGGCCTGGGTGCGGCGACCGTGAGCGGGAACCGCTCGCGACCCCGCGTATCACAGCAAGGCCGACACACGCCAGGGAGCTGAACCATGGATCCTGTTACCCAGGTAGCGTTGGGCGCCTCGATCGGCGGTGTGGTACTGGGTCGCCGGCTCGGCCGCAAGTCGCTGCTGATCGGGGCGGCCCTCGGCACCCTGCCCGATCTCGACGCCCTGATCGACTATGGCGATGCCGTGGCCAGCGTCACCGAGCATCGGGGCTTTTCCCACTCGCTGTTCGTGCTCACCGGGCTCGGCAGCCTGCTGGCGCTGCTTACCTGGCAACTGCGTGCGGCCCGGGCGATACCGCTGTGGCACTGGTGGGGCTTCTATGTGCTGTGCCTGGTGACCCATCCTCTGCTCGACGCCCTGACCACCTACGGCACCCAGCTATGGTGGCCGCTGGACCTCAGGCCCACGGCCTACCCGATCGTCTTCATCATCGACCCGCTCTACACCCTGCCGCTGCTGATCGGCCTCGCCGTGGCCCTGATCACCGGCAACGGCCGGCGCGGCCCGGGCTGGGGCCTGGCCCTGGCCAGTGCCTACCTGGTCTTCGCCTTCGGCACCAGGCTGTGGGTGGAGAACCACCTCGAGCCGGTACTGGCCGAGCACAACCTGCAGGACGCCCCACGCCTGGTGCAGCCGGCGCCCTTCAATACCCTGCTGTGGCGGGCCACCGTGATCGACGGCGACGCCCACCATGAGATCCTGGTCGGCCTGCTCGACGGCACCACCTCGCCGCTGCTGGAGACCTATACCCGGGGGGCCGAACTGGAACCGCTGGCCCTGGAGAGCGAGCGCGGCCGACGCCTGGCCTGGTTCGCCGGCCCCTTCCTGCGCTACGAGGTGCGCGAGCTCGACGGCCACGAGACGCTGGTAGCCACCGACCTGCGCCTGGGCTTCCCCGGCTTCCACCCCTTCGCCTTCACCCTGGCGACCCACGAGGACGAGGTGTGGCGGCCGGTGGCCAAGAGCATGCAGCTGGCCAGCCCCGACCAGGCCGACGGCGACCGCCGCGTGGCCCTCGGCCGGCTGGTGCAGCGCATCCGCCGCCCCGAGCCACCGCTGTGCACCAGCGACTTCGTGACCGGGCAGTGGGTGGTCGAGCGCGCCGAAGCCTGTTAGGGAAGCGCTGATTTATTGCTGCGCTCGATATCCTGGCCGCCGGCGGTGCTCAGAATCCTCATTTAACACCGCGTAAACTCCGGTTCTTGCGCTCCGGCGGCGACCAGCCTCTCTTCGCTCGCGACATAAATCAGCGCTTCCTTAGCCCGGGCCGGCGGCGGGTGCCACACGACGGCGGGGCGGCCGAATGGCCGCCCCGCCGGGTTCGTCTCGATCGTGGTCGCGGACGCTTAGAGGCGCGCCACCAGGCCGTCGATGGCCTGCTTCGCTTCCTTCAGCGAGGCCTCGCGGTGGCCCTCGCCCATGGCGAGTCCCTCGGCGTAGACCACGTCGACCTCGGTAATGCCGATCAGGCCCAGCATGCTCTTCAGGTGCGGCGTCTGGCTGTCCAGCGGCGTGCCGGCATACTGGCCGCCGCGGGTCGCCAGGATCACCGCCCGCTTGCCCTCGACCAGCCCCCGGGGGCCCTGCTCGGTGTAGCGGAAGGTCTCGCCGGCACGCAGCACCCGGTCGAACCAGGCCTTGAGCTGTGACGGAATGCCCAGGTTGTAGAGGGGCACCGCCAGCACCAGCACGTCGTGGTCACGCAACTCGGCGATCAGGGCATCGGAACGGGCCGCCAGCTCGCGCTGCTCGACCGTGCGCTCGACCGCCGGCACCTGCCAGCTGCCGAGTTCGGCGAGGCCGAGGTGGGGCAACTCATCGGCCACCAGGTCGCGGCGGGTCACCTCGAGGCCGTCGCGTTCGACGGCGCGGGCCGAGAAGTGTTCGGCCAGGGCGATGGACTGGCCCTGGTTGCCCAGGATCGAGGACGTGATGACGAGGGCGCGGGTAGTCATGGCGATCTCCTTGTGTCGTTAACAGGATAATGATCGCCATTCTAGATGGATTTTTTACAACGAAAAGCGCAAAAATCTGCGCATTATGTTCGACAAAATCGAAACCAAGATGCCTTTAGGCGCGTCGCGAGCGAACACAGGTCGTGCGCGTCCGCGTCAGGGGGCGATGCCCTGGCCACAGCCCCGATAGGTTTCACCGTCGATGGTCAGGGTCACCCGCGCCGGGAAGGGCTCGCCGCTCATGTCGTCGAAGCAGGCCTGCCCCTCGATGCGCAGCTCGAAGGGGGTGTCGGCCCGGCCGCTGGCCAGGATCACCCGTCCCTCGCCGTTGTCCAGGGTGGTGACCCGATACGGCAGGGTCAGTTGGCGGTCGCCGTAGTCGAGCAGCAGGTCGATCTCGGCCTCGTCGCTGGGCAGGCTGGCCATCCAGCCCGGCTCGTTGCCCCGGGCATGGAACATCACGTCGGGGCGGTCCCGGCGGGTCAGGGCGGTGCGCTTGATGTGCGCCTGGCACGCCAGGCGCCCGGTAGGGCTCTCGACGACCGCCTCCTCGCCCTTGTTCCAGAAACTGAGTTCGCCCTGCTGGTAGCGGGCCCCGCTGGCGACCACCGCCGGCTGCAGCCGCCAGGCGCCGTGGGCCGACCAGAGCCGCAGCTCGTCGTCGGGATGCGCGGTGACCAGGTCCTGGGCCGGGGTGCAGCGCCAGCCGACGAACGCCTCGGCGCCGCCGGCGAAGAAGGCCGAGGGCATCAGCGGTGCCGTGGGTTGCACGACCTGGCCATCGGCGGCGGCGGTGCGGTCGGCGACCTCCGGGCGCCCCTCGCCACTCGGGGCGGCGGCGCAGCCGGCCAGGAGCAGGGCGGTGCCGAGCAACAGCGGAACGTAGCGGGCAGGAATGGCGGCAGGACGAGACATGGCGGCTCCTTGCGTGGTGTCGTATTCCTCGATGACGCCAGGATACCAGCCGCCGATGCCCCGCGCTCAGGCCACCGCCCTCCCCCGCTCAACGCCCGGCCTCAGCCATGGCGCCGCCTCAGCACCCGCGCGGCCTCGACCATGTTGGCCAGCGCCGGCTCCACCTCCGCCCAACCGCGGGTCTTGAGGCCGCAGTCCGGGTTGACCCAGAGCCGCTCCGGCGGGATGCGCTCGGCCGCCTTCTCCATCAGCTGCACCATCCAGTCCACCTCGGGAATGTTCGGCGAGTGGATGTCATAGACCCCCGGGCCGATCTCGTTGGGGTAGGCGAAGTCCTGGAACGCCTCGAGCAGCTCCATGTCGGAGCGCGAGGTCTCGATGGTGATGACATCGGCGTCCAGCGCGGCGATAGCGGCGATGATGTCGTTGAACTCCGAATAGCACATGTGAGTGTGGATCTGGGTCTCGTCGCGGGCCACCGCCGCCGACAGCCTGAAGCACGCCACCGCCCAGTCGAGATACGCCTGCCACTCGCCGCTGCGCAGCGGCAATCCCTCGCGCAGGGCCGGTTCATCGATCTGGATCGCCCGGATGCCGGCGGCCTCCAGGTCGCGCACCTCGTCGCGCAGCGCCAGGGCGATCTGGCGGCAGGTGGTCTCGCGGGGCTGGTCGTCGCGCACGAAGGACCACTGCAGCATGGTCACCGGCCCCGTCAGCATGCCCTTCATGGGACGCTCGGTGAGCGACTGGGCGTACTCGCTCCAGCGCACCGTCATCGGGCCGGGGCGGCTGACGTCGCCGAAGATCACCGGCGGTTTGACGCAGCGCGACCCGTAGCTCTGTACCCAGCCGTAGCGGGTGAAGGCATAGCCCTCGAGCCGTTCGCCGAAGTACTCGACCATGTCGTTGCGCTCGGCCTCGCCGTGCACCAGCATGTCGAGCCCCAGGGCCTCCTGGCGCGCCACGGCATGGGCGATCTCCTCGCGCATCCGCGCCTCGTAGGCGCCGGGCTCCAGGTCCCCGGCCTTGACGGCGCGGCGGGCCGCGCGGATCTCCGCCGTCTGGGGGAAGGAGCCGATGGTGGTGGTGGGAAAGCGCGGCAGCCCCAGGTCCCGGCGCTGAGCCTTGGCGCGTACCGGATAGGGACTGGCGCGTTCGGTATCGGCGGCACTCACCCTGGCCAGGCGCTCGGCCACCGCCGGCCGGTGGATGCGCACGGAGTCCCGGCGGGCCTGCAGGGCCAGGGTGGCGGCCTCGACACGCTCCCGGTCCTGCGCCGTGGCGCGGCCATCGAGCAGGTGCGCGAGCGTCACCACCTCGTCGAGCTTCTGGCGGGCGAAGGCCAGCCAGCTCCTGAGCTCGGGGTCGAGCTCGGTTTCGGCCGCGAGGTCCACCGGTACGTGCAGCAGCGAGCACGACGGGGCCAGCCACAGCCGCTTGCCCAGACGCATGCGGGCCGACGCGAGGCGCTCGCGCAGCAGCGCCAGGTCGGCACGCCAGATGTTGCGGCCGTCGATGGCACCCACCGACAGCACCTTGTAGCCGGGTAGCCGGTCGAGCACCGCCTCGAGCTGCTCCGGCGCGCGCACCGCATCGATGTGCAGGCCCTCCACCGGCAGGTTCACCGCCAGGTTGAGGTTCTCGCCCAGGCCGCCGAAGCAGGTGGCCAGCAGCAGCTTGACCGGCACGCGGCCCAGCACGCTGTAGGCGGCCTCATAGGCCTGCTGCCATTCGCGGGGGAGATCCTGCACCAGGGCAGGCTCGTCGAGCTGCACCCACTCCACGCCCTGCTCGGCCAGCCGCGCGAGAACCTCGCCGTAGACCGCCACCACCGCCTCCAGCAGGCTCAGCCGGTCGAGTCCCTCGTCCCGGGCCTTGGCCAGCCATAGCCAGGTCAGCGGTCCCAGCAGGGTGACCTTGACCGGGTGGCCGGCGGCCCGGGCCTCCGCCACCTGGTCGAACAGCCGAGAGCTCGCCAGGCGGAAGGTCTGGCCGGCGTGCAGCTCGGGTACCAGGTAGTGGTAGTTGGTATCGAAGTACTTGGTCATCTCGCAGGCCGCCGCCGGGGTGCCGGTCGGCGCGCGCCCCCGGGCCATGCGGAAGGCGGTGTCCAGCGACACCTCGCCCCGGGCCACCTCGTCGTCGGCCGCGAAGCGGCCCGGCACCGCCCCGAGCAGTACCGAGACGTCGAGCACCTGGTCGTAGAAGGCGAAGTCGCCCACCGTCACCAGGTCGAGCCCCGCCTCGCGCTGGGCCGCCCAGTGGCGCTCGCGCAGCGCCCGGCCGGAGGCCTCCAGGGCCTCGAGGTCGGTCTCGCCCCTCCAGTAGGCCTCGGTGGCCGCCTTCAGCTCGCGGTTCGCGCCGATCCGCGGATAGCCGGCAATATGAGCCAGGGTCATGGTGTGATCCTTTATGCATGAATGATGCGATAAAGGATCGCTGGCCGCGAAGGGTGAATCAAACTAAACTTCTTAATCTTTAAAATGAAATCGGCTCAATCGAATGCTGGAACTTCGCCACCTGCGCACCCTCGTCGCCCTGCGCGACGCCGGCTCCCTGGTCGAGGCCGCCGAGCGCGTGCACCTGACCCAGTCGGCCCTGTCGCACCAGATCAAGGACCTGGAGGAGCGCCTGGGCGCCCCGCTGTTCGTGCGCAAGACCCGCCCGGTGGAGTTCACCCGGGCCGGGCAGCGCCTGCTCGTCTTGGCCGAGCAGGTGCTGCCCCAGGTACGCATGACCGAGCGCGACCTGGCACGGCTGGCCGGCAACGAGCAGGGCCGACTGCACATGGCCATCGAATGCCATAGCTGCTTTCAGTGGCTGATGCCCACCATCGACCACTTCCGCGACCACTGGCCGGAGGTGGAGATCGACATCCCCGGCGGCCATCATTTCGACCCGCTGCCGGCGCTGGCCCGGGAACAGCTGGACCTGGTGATCACCGCCGATCCCCAGCCGCTGCCCAGCGTCTACTACGAGCCGCTGTTCCGCTACGAGGGCCTGCTCGCGGTGGCCCGCCAGCATCGCCTCGCGGGCAGGCCCTTCGTGCTTCCCGAGGACCTGGCCGAGGAGACCCTGATCACCTATCCGGTGGAACATACACGACTGGACGTCTTCACCCAGTTCCTCGACCCCGCCGGCATGCGCCCCAGGGAGGTGCGCACCGCCGAGCTGACGATCATGATGATGCAGCTGGTGGCCAGTGGCCGCGGGGTCTGCGCCCTGCCCAACTGGGCGCTGACCGAGTACCTGGAGCGCAGCTACGTGAGTGCCGTGACGCTGGGCGAGAAGGGGGTGTGGAGCACGCTGTTCGCGGCGATCCGCGAGGAGACCCGCGAGGCCCCCTGGATGGAAGACTTCCTGCGCACCGCCCGGGAAACGTCCTTTGCGGTGCTCGAGGGCATCAAGCCGGCGTGACGGGCCGGCGCGGGAGCAGCAGGGTGAAACGGGCGCCGCCCAGCTGCGGGCTGTCGTCGACCGCGACACTGCCACCGTGCCAGGTCATGACCTTCTGCACGATGGAGAGCCCCAGCCCGTAGCCCCCGGAGCTGCGGGTGCGGCTGTCGTCGAGGCGAGCGAAGGGCTTGAAGACCTCCAGGCGCTCCGAGACGGGGACCCCGGGGCCGTCGTCCTCCACGTCCAGACGCACCAGGTGCGGCTCGGAATGCAGACGGATCAGCACACGCGAGCGGGCGTGCCGGCAGGCGTTGGCGACCAGGTTCTGCAGGGCTCGCTGGAGATAACGGGGATCGGCACTGATCTCCACTTCCTCCCCCCCGGCCAGCTCGAGGCGCAGGTGGCCATGCAGCGGGCTCAGGGTCTCGATCACCCGTTCCGCCATGGCCCGGCAGTCGACCAGCGAGGTATCCATCTCCATGCTGTTGACCGACTCGTTGCCCAGCCTCGCATAGGTGAGGATCTCGTCGATCAGGCCGTCGAGCTCCTCGATGTCGCCGTCGATGCCCTCGAGCTGGCGGCGGATCGCCGGATCATCGGTCATGTCCTCGACCATCTGCACGGCGAAGCGGATGCGCGCCACCGGGGTACGCAGCTCGTGGGAGACGGCGCGAATCATGTCCTGCTGGGCGCGCAGCAGCGACTGTACCTGGGTGGCCATGCCGTTGAAGGCCATGCCCAGCCGTCCCAGGAAATCGCCGCTCTCGACCTTGACCCGGGTGTCCAGGCGGCCGCCGGCGATGCGCGTGGCGGCCTGCTCGAGCCGTGCCATGCGCGCCTCCACCCCGCGCACGATCAGATAGATGATCACCGCCAGCACGCCGAGCAGGATCATCAGCAGCAGCAACTGCAGCGCCCCCGGCATCGGCTCGAAGGCCTGCACCGGCCCGATGGCGAGCCAGCTGGTCTCTTCGTCGGAGTCCGGCAGCTCCAGGTACATCGTCATCGACCAGCGCCCCGGCAGCAGGCGGATCACCACCTCGCCCTCGGCCAGTCGCGACAGCTGGCGGGCATCCAGCCCTTCCGGTGCCCGGTCGGTCAGGGTCACCGGGATGCCGGCGCCGGAGACCCGCTCCAGGCGCTGCTGGCGTTCGGCGCCCCGCACCTCGCTCAGCCACTCCCCGAACAGCTCGGTGAGCCCGCGCAGCTGCTGCTCGCTCAAGCCCGCCAGATCGACCTCCAGCAGCCAGTCGCCACCGGGCAGCAGTCGCTGCAGGCGCCAGCCATGCTCGCCCCGGAAGGAGACCAGCACCCGGCCGCTCTCGAGCCGGGTGCGATCGAAGTAGTTCAGCATCAGGGAGTCGACGGGATAGAGGGTCGGGGTCATGTCGAGCCGCTCGGCACGGTGCTCCAGCCAGGCCTCACGCTCGTCGCGGGGCAGTTCCGCGAGCTTCTCCACCAGCAGGCGCATGGGCGCGTCGGCGAGCCGCTCGCGGTGATGCTCGCGACGCACCTGATCGACCATGGCCAGGCCCAGCAGGGCCAGGCCGAAGGTCAGCAGCAGCGCCAGTGCCAGCAGCACATAGACGCGCAGGAAGGTGCTGTCGGCCAGCGCCCGCCGCATGGATCAGCTGTCCCTGACGAAGAGGTAACCCTTGCTGCGCACCGTCTTGATGCGGTGCGGCTGGTTGGGATCGTCGCCGATCTTGGGGCGGATCCGCGAGACCCGTACGTCGATGGAGCGGTCCTGGCCGTCGTACTTGATGCCGCGCAGCTGGGAGAAGATCTCCTCGCGGGTCAGTACCCGTCCCGCGTTGCTGGCCAGCAACCACAGCAGGTCGAACTCGGCGCTGGTCAGGTCGATGCGCTCGCCCTCCAGCCAGGCCTCCCGGGTGGCGCTGTCGATCTCGAGGTTGCCGAAGGCGAGCCGCGTCTCGCCCCCCGGCTCGCTGGGGTCGGTGCGCCGCAGCAGCGCGCGCATGCGCGCCAGCAGCACCCGTGGCTGCACCGGCTTGGGCACGTAGTCGTCGGCCCCCATCTCCAGGCCCAGTACCTGGTCCATGTCGTCGGTGCGTGCGGTGAGCATCAGGATCGGGCCGGGGTAGTCGGCGCGCACGCGACGGCAGATCGACAGGCCGTCCTCGCCGGGCAGCATCAGATCCAGAATCACCAGATCCGGCTGCAGTGTCAGGATCTGCTCGACGCCTCGTGCACCGTCGGCCTCCAGCGTGACCTGGAAGCCGTTGGCCTCCAGATAGTCACGGGTCAGCCCGGCCAACCGCTCATCGTCCTCGATGATCAGCACATGATCCTGTTCCTGGGGTTCCAAGCTGTCATCCATCCTGTGTATCCGTCCTGATGGCTGGTGATCGGGTACGGCAAGCCACCCGCCAACGGGTCGACTACCGCCAATGGCTAAAGGATACCCGAAAACCACGATTTCGCCTTCCTGAAACCCGGCGAGTTTGGAACGGAAGGCCCAACCACGCGGCCTGACAGGCCGTCGCGAAACTCCCCCCGAATGGTCACAGGCCATCCACAACTTATCCACTTGATGGAGCCATGAAAGCACACTATCTTGTGTTTCGTCACGGCACGAACACCATATACTGTGCCATAGCAACCGTTTCACCCGCTGTCAACAGCGGCTTAGCTCGCGTGTTTTCGACCATCAGACAGGGACCCTCGGCGCCATGGATACCACCGCAACCCCGGACAAGACATCCGTCTCCGTCACTGCCCCCCGCACCCTGCGTGTCATCAAGCGCACCGGTGACGTGGTGCCCTTCGATGCCGGCAAGATCGCCGTGGCCATGAGCAAGGCGTTCATCGCCGTGGAAGGCGACAACGCCGCCACCTCCTCGCGGGTGCGTGACTTCGTCCGGCACTCCTCGGATGCCATCGCCCAGGCCTTCCAGCGCCGCATGCCCGACGGCGGCACCCTGCACATCGAGGACATCCAGGATCAGGTCGAGCTGGCCCTGATGCGCGCCGGCGAGCAGAAGGTCGCCCGCGCCTACGTGCTCTACCGCGAGGAGCATGCCCGTGCCCGTGCCGCCGCCGGCGGCGACATCGAGAAGCCCCACCCGACCCTGAATGTCACCCTGACCGACGGCAGCATCCGTCCGCTGGACCTGGGCCGGGTCGAGACCCTGGTGTTCGACGCCTGCGCCGAACTCGCCAACGTCGATCCCAACCGCATCGTCGAGGAGTCGCTGAAGAACCTCTACGACGGCGTCACCATCGACGGTGTCTCCCAGGCGCTGATGATGACCGCCCGCACCCTGGTCGAGAAGGAGCCCAACTACACCTACGTCACCGCCCGCCTGCTGCAGGACAACCTGCGCCGCGAGGCGCTGTCGTTCCTGGGCGTGGCCGACGAGGCCACCTTCGGCGAGATGGCCGACTTCTACAAGCCGGCCTTCCACGCCTACGTGGCCAAGGGCATCGAGTTCGAGCAGCTCGACCCGCGGCTCGCCGAGTTCGACCTCGAGCGCCTGGGTGCCGCCCTCGACCATACCCGCGACAACGCCTTCACCTACCTGGGCCTGCAGACCCTCTACGACCGCTACTTCATCCACCGCGACGATGTGCGCTACGAGCTGCCCCAGGTGATGTTCATGCGCGTCGCCATGGGCCTGGCCCTCAACGAGGACGACCGCGAGGCGCGGGCCATCGAGTTCTACGAGCTGCTCTCCAGCTTCGACTACATGGCCTCCACGCCGACCCTGTTCAATTCGGGCACCGTGCGCAGCCAGCTCTCCTCGTGTTATCTCACCACCGTACCCGACGACCTGGACAGCATCTACAGTGCGATCCGCGACAACGCCCTGCTCTCCAAGTGGGCCGGCGGCCTGGGCAACGACTGGACCCCGGTGCGCGCACTGGGCTCCTACATCAAGGGCACCAACGGCAAGTCCCAGGGCGTGGTGCCCTTCCTCAAGGTGGTCAACGACACCGCCGTGGCGGTCAACCAGGGCGGCAAGCGCAAGGGCGCGGTGTGTGCCTACCTGGAGACCTGGCACCTCGACATCGAGGAGTTCCTCGAGCTGCGCAAGAACACCGGCGACGACCGCCGCCGTACCCACGACATGAATACCGCCAACTGGGTGCCGGACCTGTTCATGAAGCGGGTCTTCGACGACAAGGAGTGGACGCTGTTCTCGCCGGCCACCTGCCCCGACCTCCACGACCTCTACGGCGCCGCCTTCGAGCAGCGCTACGCCGAGTACGAGGAGATGACCCGTACCGGCCAGCTGAAGCTCTACAAGCGGGTCAAGGCCAAGGACCTGTGGCGCAAGATGCTCTCGATGCTGTTCGAGACCGGCCACCCCTGGATCACCTTCAAGGACCCGTGCAACCTGCGCAGCCCGCAGCAGCACGCCGGGGTGGTGCACTCCTCGAACCTGTGCACCGAGATCACCCTCAACACCAGCCCCGACGAGATCGCGGTGTGCAACCTCGGCTCGGTCAACCTGGCCCAGCACGTGGTCGACGGCGAGCTCGACGACGACAAGCTCAGGAAGACCGTGCGCACCGCGGTGCGCATGCTCGACAACGTCATCGACATCAATTACTACGCGGTGCCCCAGGCGAAGAACTCCAACTTCAAGCACCGCCCGGTGGGTCTCGGCATCATGGGCTTCCAGGACGCCCTCTATGCCCAGGACATCGCCTACGCCAGTGACGAGGCCGTGGCCTTCGCCGACCGCTCCATGGAACTGGTCAGCTACCACGCCATCGAGGCCTCCTCGGACCTGGCCGCCGAACGCGGCCGCTACGAGAGCTTCGAGGGCTCGCTGTGGAGCCAGGGCGTGCTGCCCATCGACTCCATCGAGAAGCTCAAGGCCGAGCGTGGCGAGAAGTACATCGAGGTCGACACCTCCGCCACCCAGGACTGGGGCCGCATCCGCGACAAGATCGCCGAGCAGGGCATGCGCAACTCCAACGTGATGGCCATCGCCCCCACGGCGACCATCTCCAACATCTGCGGCGTGACCCAGTCCATCGAGCCGACCTACCAGAACCTCTACGTGAAGTCGAACCTCTCCGGCGAGTTCACCGTGGTCAACGCCCAGATGGTCAATGACCTCAAGGCACGCGGCCTGTGGGACGAGGTGATGATCAACGACCTCAAGTACTACGACGGCTCGGCCCAGCCCATCGACCGCATCCCGGACGACCTCAAGGCCAAGTACGCCACCGCCTTCGAGGTGGAGCCCAGGTGGCTGGTGGAGGCGGCCGCCCGTCGCCAGAAGTGGATCGACCAGGCCCAGTCGCTGAACCTCTACATCCAGGGCGTCTCGGGCAAGAAGCTCGATGTCACCTACCGCATGGCCTGGTTCCGCGGCCTCAAGACCACCTACTACCTGCGCGCCCTGGGCGCCACCTCGGTGGAGAAGTCCACCGTCGACCGCGGCACGCTGAATGCGGTGAGCAATGGCGGGGCCCCGGCGGCCGAGCCGAGCCCGACGCCCGCCGCGCCGGCTACCCCCGAGCCGCGGGGCATCGAGGACTTCCTGACCGGCAAGGGCGGCCAGCGCCCGCCCTCGGCCGGCGATATCGACGAACTGGGCTGCGAGGCCTGTCAGTAACGCAATACGGACCTGTAGGAGCTCGGCTCCGCCGGGCGAATGGCGCCGACAGGCGCCCCGGGCTGGGCTCCTGCGGATCATCCGGACCACATACCGGGAGAGACAGATGCTTAACTGGGACGAATTCCACGAGGACGAGACCGCCGTCGCCGAGCAGCCGGCCCCGGCGGCCAAGCCGCAGCCCGCCGCCGAGCCCCGGGCCGAGGCCGTGCGCGAAGAGACCGTGAGAGCAGAGACCGTAAGAGAAGGTGCCGCTCGCTACGCCGTGGCCGACCAGGACCGCCTGGCCCGCGCCCGCAAGTCGCTGGACGAGCTCGACGTGGCCGCCGGCCTCGAGGAGCTGGAGATGGGGGCGGCGCGCATCGAGGTCGACGACAAGCAGATGATCAATGCGCGCGCCGACCTCAACCAACTGGTGCCCTTCAAGTACGAGTGGGCGTGGCAGAAATACCTGGACGGCAGCGCCAACCACTGGATGCCCCAGGAAGTGAACATGAACGCCGACATCGCCCTGTGGAAGAGCCAGGATGGCCTGACTGCGGACGAGCGGCGCATCGTCGAGCGCAGCCTGGGCTACTTCTCCACCGCCGATTCGCTGGTGGCCAACAACCTGGTGCTGGCCCTCTACCGCCTGATCACCAACCCCGAGTGCCGCCAGTACCTGCTGCGCCAGGCCTTCGAGGAGGCGATCCACACCCACGCCTACCAGTACTGCGTGGAGTCGCTGGGCATGGACGAGGGCGAGGTCTTCAACATGTACCGCGAGGTGCCCTCGGTGGCCGCCAAGTCCGCCTGGAGCCTCAAGCACACCCAGTCGCTGGCGCGCCCGGACTTCAACACCGGCACCACCGAGACCGATCAGGAGCTGCTGCGCAACCTGATCGCCTTCTACTGCGTCACCGAGGGCATCTTCTTCTACTGCGGCTTCAGCCAGATCCTCTCCATGGGCCGGCGCAACAAGATGACCGGCGTCGCCGAGCAGTTCCAGTACATCCTGCGCGACGAGTCCATGCACCTGAACTTCGGGGTCGACATGATCAACCAGATCAAGATCGAGAATCCCCAGCTGTGGACGCCCGACTTCCAGGACGAGGTCACCCAGATGATCCTCGAGGGCACCGAACTCGAGATCGCCTACGCCCGGGACACCATGCCCCGCGGCGTGCTGGGCATGAACGCGGCGATCATGGAGGAGTACCTGCACTTCATCTGCAACCGCCGCCTGGCCCAGATCGGCCTCAAGGAGCAGTTCCCCGGCGCCCAGAACCCCTTCCCGTGGATGAGCGAGATCATCGACCTGCGCAAGGAGAAGAACTTCTTCGAGACCCGCGTCACCGAGTACCAGGTGGGTGGCGCGCTGAGCTGGGATTGAGCGAAGACCCTGCCGGGGAGCCGCTCCCCGGCGTGACGTCCGGAGGCATCGCCATGGTGGATCACCAAGCCCCGACCCTCGACGCGCGGCCCCGGGCCGCCCGCGTCCACCGGCCTCCTTCAGGCGGGCCCACGGTTCCCGAGCGCTTCGGGCCGACCCCGCCGACCCCGATGATGACGCCCTGTCCGGCCACGCCGGGCGGGGCGTTTTTCATGGCCCCGACAACAGGCATATCAACGGAGGGCATTACCATGCAAGCTGCTCGCAGCACCGCACCTCGCGACTCCCGGGCCTGGCAGACCGCCCTGGATCGGGCGCTGGCCGCCCATGACAGCGAAGACGCCTTCGCCCACTACCCCCATGTGGCCTTCGCCTTCCCCTCGTCGTCCCCCAACCCCTATTCGCGGGCGTATCCGCTGCTCAACTACCGGGAGCT
>NZ_JASCQN010000031.1:0-3210 GCF_030010475.1 Halomonas kalidii
ACCCGCCCGGTGACCAGCTGGAACGGCCGCGTGGAGATCTCCTCGCCGGCCCCGGCCACGCCGATGATCACCGACTCGCCCCAGCCCTTGTGGCAGCACTCCAGCGCCGAGCGCATCACGTTGACGTTGCCGATGCACTCGAAGGAGTAGTCGACCCCGCCGTCGGTCTTCTCGACGATCACCTGCTGGATCGGGTCGGTGTGGTCCTTGGGGTTGACGAACTCGGTGGCACCGAACTGGCGCGCCAGCTCGAACTTGTCCGGGTTGACGTCGATGGCGATGATCCGCGATGCCTTGGCCATCACCGCGCCCTGGATCACCGCCAGGCCGATGGCGCCGAGGCCGAACACCGCCACGGTCGCGCCCGGCTCCACCCTGGCGGTGTTGAGCACCGCGCCGATGCCGGTGGTGACGCCGCAGCCGAGCAGGCAGATCTTGTCCAGCGGCGCCTCCTTCGAGACCACCGCCAAGGACACCTCGGGCAGCACGGTGTACTCCGAGAAGGTGGAGCAGCCCATGTAGTGGTGCAGCATCTGGCCGTCGAGCGAGAAGCGCGAGGTGCCGTCGGGCATCATGCCCTTGCCCTGGGTGGCGCGCACCGCGCCGCACAGGTTGGTCTTGCCCGAGAGGCAGAACTTGCACTGGCCACACTCGGCGGTATAGAGCGGGATGACGTGGTCGCCGGGGCGCACGCTGGTGACGCCCGGGCCCACCTCCTCGACGACCCCGGCGCCCTCGTGACCCAGCACCGCCGGGAAGTTGCCCTCCGGGTCGGCCCCGGAGAGGGTGAAGGCATCGGTGTGGCAGACGCTGGTGGCCGCGATGCGCACCAGCACCTCGCCGGCCCTGGGCCCCTCGACGTCGATCTCGGTCAGCTCGAGCGGCTGGCCCGCGGCCAGGGCGACGGCGGCGCGTGATTTCATGTGGACTCTCCCCAGGGTTGTTGTTGTCGCTGTCGCTATCGGGTGTCGTCACGATCATGCTGGCGGTGATGTCAGTCTAGGTGAGCCATGACGGGGGGATTGTGTCGCAGCGGCACAAGTGCGTTGCCGCCTGACAACATTGTGCCGGTCTCCGCCTGTCCGGTCAGGCGCGACAGAAGACCCGCGATTCGTGAACGTTACGCGGCGTCAGCTCGCCGGCGGTGCGGGTGTCGCCGGCGGCTTCGCGGCGGGCGGCTTCGATCAGGTGGTGATCCGGCGACAGGTCGCACACCGGGTCGGTGGCGGCGGGATCGCCGGTGAGCAGGTAGGCCTGGCAGCGGCAGCCACCGACGTCCCGGTGGCGTTCGTCGCAACTGCGGCAGGGTTCCGACATCCAGGCATCGCCGCGATAGCGGTTGAAGGCCTCGCTCTGGTACCAGATCTCGTGCAGCGAGCGCTCGCGCACCGTGGGGAAGCGCATCGGCAGCATGCGCGCGCTGTGGCAGGGCAGCACGGCCCCGTCCGGCGCCACGGTCATGAAGATCGACCCCCAGCCGCCCATGCACGCCTTGGGGCGGTCGGCATAGTAGTCGGGCACCACGAACAGCAGACGCATGTCGCGGCCGCGCTCGGCCAGGCGCTCGCGCCAGCGCGCGGTGGTCGCCTCGGCGACCTCGAGCTGCTCGCGGCTGGGCAGCAGGCCGGCACGATTGAGGTAGGCCCAGCCGTAGAGCTGGCAGTTGGCGAGCTCCACGGCGTCGGCGCCGAGTTCGTCGCACAGCGCGATGATGGCATCGAGGCGGTCGATGTTGTGGCGGTGCAGCACCACGTTGAGCACCATGGGATAGCCGGCGGCCTTGACCGCCCGCGCCATGGCCAGCTTCTTCGCGTGGGCCTTGGGTGAGCCGGCCACCGCCGCGGCGACATCGGGGTCGGAGGCCTGCAGGCTGATCTGGATATGGTCGAGCCCCGCCTCGCGCAGGGCCTCGATGCGGGACTCGTCGAGCCCCAGGCCGGAGGTGATCAGGTTGCTGTAGAAGCCCAGGCGATGGGCCTCGGCGACCAGCGTCTCGAGATCCTGGCGTACCAGCGGCTCACCACCCGAGAAACCCAGCTGCACGGCGCCCATGGCGCGGGCCTGGGTCAGGGTGTCGATCCACTCCGCGGTGGTGAGCTCGGCCTCGACGGCGGCGAAGTCCAGCGGGTTGGAACAATAGGAGCACTGCAGTGGGCAGCGGTAGGTCAACTCGGCGAGCAGCCATAGCGGGGCGCCGGTCTGGCCGTTGGCGGTAACGGTGTCGGTGTGGTCAGTCATGATGGATCCACCCTTGTTGCTCGGCGTCGACCAGGAAGTCATGGACATCCTCGGCGATGGCCGCGGCGGGGGCCTCGGGATAGCGCGCCTGGAGCGTCGCGATCACGGCATCGACGTCGCGCTTCCCGTCGAGCTCGCCGAGGATGGCGCCGGCGCTGTCGTTGAGCTGCACCATCCCTTCCGGGTAGAGCAGCACATGGCGCCCCTGGGCCTGCTCCCACTGCAGCCGCCAGCCGGGGCGCAGGCGACAGACGCTGGTGCCCTGGATGCCGGCCGTGCTCATGACAGCCCCCGATGATGGACGCGCCGGTCGGTGACGCTGTGGTAGGGCGGCCGGCCGAGCTGGTAGGCCAGCGTCATGGCGTCGAGCATCGACCACAGCACGTCGAGCTTGAACTGCAGGATCTCCAGCGCCCGCCGCTGGGTCTCGACCGTGGTGCACACCGCCAGTGCCACCTCCAGGCCGTGCTCGACGTCGCGGCGCGCCTCCTTGAGCCGCTTGCGGAAGTAGCCGTAACCGGCCTCGTCGATCCATGGATAGTGGATCGGCCAGGTGTCGAGCCGGCTCTGGTGGGCCTTCGGGGCGAACAGCTCGGTCAACGAGGAGATCGCCCCCTCCTGCCAACTGGCACGGCGCACGAAGTTGACGTAGGCGTCCACCGCAAAGCGCACCCCCGGCAGCACATGCTCCTGGGACCACAGCTCGTCGCGGGTCAGGCCCACCGCCTCGCCCAGCGCCAGCCAGGCCTCGATGCCGCCGGCGTCGTCGTCGTGGCCGTCGTGGTCGAGCAGCCGCTGGATCCAGCGCCGACGGGTGGCGGCGTCGGGGCAGTTGGCCAGCAGCGCGGCGTCCTTCTGCGGAATCATCACCTGGTAGTAGAAGCGGTTGGCCACCCAGCCACGGATCTGTTCGGGCGTGGCGCGCCCCTCGGCCATGTCGACCTGGTAGGGGTGATGGATATGGTAGTAGTC